>JBFHWR010000033.1:0-17073 GCA_041599395.1 Gemmatimonadales bacterium
GCCGGACAGCTCCTTGCCGGGGACCGACCTGATCGTGCGCTTCGCCACCGACAGCGAGGGCAACGTCGTCGAGGCGGGTCTGCGCAGGGCCGCAGGTGGCTCGTTCCCCGAGATGGATCTGCCGATGGAGAGCTACCTGGTCGACGAAACCGGCGAGCGGCTCGGTCGCGACGTGTATTACATGCCCGGCTCGGTGCATCGGATTCGGGTCGACAACACACGTCCGATTGCGTGGGGACTCGGCGAACACGTGAACGTTCACTTCAACAACAGCCCGGTGTTCAAGCTTGCTCCGGACGCCACCGCGCGTGGCGTACGCCGCATTGGCTGGTTCGACTCGGATCAGCCGTTGGTGAGCGGGTGGGCGTGGGGCCAGCAATACCTCGAGAACGGAACCACGATCGCCGAGGCCGACGTGGGAAACGGCACGCTCTATCTCTTCGGTCCCGAGATCATCCGTCGCGGTCAGCCCCACGGAAGCTTCAAATTCCTGTTCAACGGGATCTACTTGGCAAACGCGGAACCGCAGGGCCGAGCGGCTTCGACTGGCGGACGATAGTCGGATCGGCATGAAACACCCGGGGGATCGCCGGACACGAGCGGTCCTCCGCACACGCACGGCTCAGATACCCAACGCGTCGCGCACCTCGCTGACAGCAGCCGCGACCGACGTCGGCTGAGGCGAGACCTCCGTGGCCGTCTCGGGGTCCTTGAGACCGTGCCCGGTCAACGTACATACGACTGTGGCACCCCTCTCGAATCGGCCTTGTCGCCTCAGCTTGATCAGCCCAGCGATGGCAGCGGCGGAGGCCGGTTCTGCAAAGAGGCCTTCGGTCCCCGCCAAAGCACGATAGGCCTCCAGAATCTCCGCGTCGGTCACGCTCTCGATGACACCGCCTGAGGCATCGCGGGCGCACACGGCGCCGTCCCAATTCGCCGGAGCGCCGATCCGGATCGCGGACGCCACGGTCTCCGGGTGATCCACGCGGTGGCCCAAGACGAGCGGCGCGGCGCCGGCAGCCTGGAACCCCATCATTTTCGGCCGTGAACGCACCACACCCCACTGGCGGTATTCGCAGTAACCCATCCAATACGCCGTAATGTTTCCTGCGTTTCCCACCGGCAAGACCTGATAATCCGGCGCTCGTCCCAAGGCGTCACACACCTCGAACGCGGCGGTCTTCTGCCCCTGCAGCCGATGGGGGTTGGTTGAGTTCACGATGGTCACGCTCGTGTCCTCGCCGATGCTCCTCACGATGTCGAGCGCCTGGTCGAAGCCGCCCGCGACGGCTACGACCCGAGCGCCGTGCACGACCGCCTGGCTGAGCTTGCCCGCCGCAATCTTGCCCTCGGGGATGACGACGATCGCGTCGAGCCCCGCCCGCGCCGCGTAAGCGGCTGCCGATGCAGACGTATTCCCCGTGGATGCGCAGATGACCGCGGTCGCACCCTCCTCGAGTGCAACCGTGATCGCCACCGTCATACCCCGATCCTTGAACGACCCTGTGGGGTTGAGACCCTCATGCTTGAGGAACAGATCGCCTTGGAACCCAATCTGACGGGCCAGACGGGGAGCTTCGATCAGCGGTGTGTTACCCTCGAGCAAGGTGACCGCCCTGATCCCGTCCGGAAGAGGAAGATGCTCCCTGAACGCTTCGATCACTCCCGGCCATCTCATGGCCGATTCACGCCATGTGGCAGCTTGAGCATCTGGCACACGGCAGGCAATGATAGAGACCGGCGTGGGTTGTGCAAGGCGAGGGTTAGACACCGGATGCTGGATGCGGGACGCTGGACATCGGGGGCAGGTTGGCGGTGGCAACGACCGTTGCCAGCGTGCGAGACCGTTTCGCGAGCGTTACCAGGACCATGGAGGGGGAAGATCTAGAGAGCCACGCCGTAGGATCAAACAGTTACTTGTCGACACAAAGTACTTGACACAATTCATGACCGTCTGCGAGCCGTCGGCTATATACTAACGCACCATGGCTGACGACGTTCCTCCAACCACTGACCGTTTGCGGCAAATCGCGGAGCCTCTCGGGATTCCGCGTATCCGCCGCCACATCTTCCTCTGCTGCGATCAGACCAAAGCGAACTGTTGCGATCGCGCGCGGTCTCTCGAGGCGTGGGACTATCTCAAGCGGCGTTTGAAGGAGCTGGATCTCTCAGAGAATGGCGGGGTGTATCGCACGAAAGCCAATTGCCTCAGGATTTGTGAAGAGGGACCGATTGCGGTCGTCTATCCGGAGGGCGTCTGGTACCATCACTGCCATCCGGGCGTGCTGGAGCGCATCATCCAGGAGCACTTGATTGCTGGGCGGGTGGTACGGGAGTACGCATTTGTCGTTCGGAGTCTGACAGAGTCGGAGTGATCGAGCGTCGTTCGGCGTCACGGCGCGACGAGACGCGTCCATCGTTACGTGCTTAGATCCCCCTGCCGTTGACCATGGCCACGTACTCCGCGTTGGTCTTCGTTTGCTTCAGTTCGTCAGCGAGCATTTTCATCGCATCCAACGGGTTGTCACTCCCGAGCACGCGGCGCAGGTTGCGCGATGCGGTGAGCGCGTCCGGGGACAAGAGGAGCTCTTCTCGGCGCGTGGCGCTTGCCTGGAGATCGATGGCCGGAAAGATCCGGCGGTCAGAGAGCTCGCGGCTCAATACTAACTCGCTGTTACCCGTCCCCTTGAACTCCTCGAAAATGACCTGATCCATGCGGGACCCCGTGTCGATCAGGGCGGTGGCGATGATGGTCAGCGAACCTCCCCCACCCGCGTCGTCTACCTTGCGCGCACTCCCGAGAAAGCGTTTCGGCCGCTCCATCGATGTCGCGTCGAGTCCGCCTGTGAGCGTTCGGCCGCTCCCCTTCTCGACGACATTGTGCGCACGCGCGAGGCGGGTAATGGAATCGAGGATGATCACCACATGCTCGCCCAGCTCCACACGGCGGCGCGCTCGTTCCAGCGTGATCTCGGCAATGGCCTTGTGCCGGGACGGCGGGTGGTCAAAACTCGACGAGATCACCTCACCGAATCCACACGCTTCCATCTCGGAAACTTCCTCGGGGCGCTCATCGACCAACAAGATGAAGAGCGCGCAGTCGGGATTGTTGGTTGCGATCCCCTCGGCAACGGCCTGCAAAACCGTGGTCTTTCCGGCTTTGGGAGGAGAAACGATGAGTGCTCGCTGGCCTCTGCCAAACGGACACATGAGATCGATCACGCGGTTGGTGAGGTCGGGCTGACCCCGAACCGTGCGGCCACATTCGAGCATCAGTTGGTCGCGTGGGTGCCGCGCACCGAGATCGCTGAAGACGGGACGAGCGCCGAGGCTGCCGGCCGGGCGTCCGTGAATCGTGTCCACGTCGACGAGCGGGATGTTCTTTCCCCCTCGCGGTTTTTTCCCGACGGTCCCCGTGATCACGTCCCCGCTTCGCAGACCATACCGTCGGACGAGCTTTGGCCCAACATAGATGTCACGCTTGCCGGGTAGATAATTGGCCTCGCGCCGCCGAATGAAGGCGGCCCCGTTGTTGAGGACTTCCAGCACGCCCAAGGCTTCCGCTTCGCTCAACTCAAACCCTTTTCTCGTGTGAAGTTTTCCTGCATTCACGCCGTGCCGCGCGTCATTCCAACAAACGCATAGGGCACGCCCCAAAAGGCGGACCACGACGCTGCATTTGAGGGAGAGGCGAACTCCTATCCGTGTTCCACGTTGCGGGTGCTACGAAAGGGAGACCCGAGCTCGGTGTGCCCGGTGAGAGCCCAGACATCCGTTCCCCGGATCCTGGACCGAAATCGTGAACTTCCGCGCAACGCTCACAATAATCGCCCTCGTGAGAATCGACAAGACGGCGGCAGTGAGTCTCAACCCACCGGGCTTTGCCGATTCACGGCGGGCCCATCACCACCGACCGAGGCTTCCCGCGGAACCGCGACCTGATCGGCCGCCGTCCTCCGGACCGTGCGGCGCCGAGGTGGATGCTCAGCGACCGTTTCCAATCCTTGTTCCGCGAGTTCGGCGTGTTCGATCACCCGTTCGAGGAGGGCCATGAGCCCCGATTCTTGATCGCGTCCAATCGCGTGCCACAGCGCTCGTGCGCCGATGTATGTCGCCACGTAGCCGACAGCGACCGCGATCGCCCCTGGCGAGGGCCCGAGTTCGAGTCCCGCAACAACAACCAGCCCCGGCATCCACCCAACGAGCAGCACGCCGAGCACCATCCAGATAAAGGAGTCCCAGTACTTGCTGGCGAGTCGGATCTTCGTTCCCCCACGCCACGCAATGAGTTCGACCAGGGTTTCGCCCAGCTTTCCTCCGGAGCGCCACACGAGTCCGCCAGGAGTCTCGAATGTCCGCCCTTCGAGCCGCATGAACCGCTCGATCGCCGCGACCAGGTCGTCGTGCTCGGCGCGAGGCACCCCCTGGTCAATCGTGTGCTCGATCTCAAGGCGGATGGGATGCCCCAACACCCACGCCCACCACGGCTGCTTTGAGACGTGAATGACGCTCGCAGCCGGCGACTCGCTGGCGGAGTCAATAGTCGTAGAAGTAGTTGTTGTAGCCAAACGCGTGATTCGAAGCGGCGTCGAGCAGTTTCGAGATTCGTGAGCTTTTACGAGATTCGCCTGAACTGCACCCGCTGACGGCGCGTTAGAACTAACATAGGGCAGAGACGAGTCGACGGCAAACGCCCGAACACCGAGTCAGCGCCAGAACGAGAATCGCTTCTTGCGAGGTCCCCCGCCGCCGTCGGGGCTCTTCAACGCCTGAACGAATTCACCAGCGCTTTCAAACCGATCCGCGGGCTTCCGAGCAAGCGCCCGTTGGATGGCCAGATCGACGTGTTCGGGCAGCTCCTTCAAGACGGTCCGGATCTCCGGCACGGACTCACCACTCAAGCGCCTGGCGATGATCGCCTGCGGAGTGGGACCCGAGTGTGCCGGTCCCCCTGTCAGCATCTCGTAGAGGACGAGCGCGAGGCTGTAAATGTCGCTCCGCCGATCGAGATCCGGGCTGCCCATCGCTTGCTCTGGGCTCATATACCATGGAGTCCCGACAGCCAGACCGGTGGCCGTGAGCCTTTCACCGCCGGCTACTGAGAGGGCTCGGGCGATCCCGAAATCCAGCAACATCGCGTGACCGCGCGCCAGCAAGATGTTCTCCGGTTTGATATCCCGATGGACGATCCCCTCCTCGTGCGAGTGGGCTAGCGCCTCTCCGGTTTCGCACGCGATACTGATCGAGTCGGCGACGGGCATCGGCTTCTCGCGGTCCATCCGGGCCCGAAGCGATTCGCCCTCGATGTACGGCATGACGTAGAACAAGAAGTGCTCGGCTGCACCGGATTCGAACAGCGGCAGAATATTGGGGTGAGAGAGCTTCGCAGCGAGCTGGATCTCGCGGTGGAACCGGTCGGCCGCCAACGTGGCCGAAAGCTCCGGGTGGAGCACCTTCAGCGCGACCCTGCGCTCGTACTTGGTGTCCTGCGCAAGGTAGACCGTCGCCATCCCACCCTTGCCGAGTGGGCGTTCGATCTCGTAACGATCTGAAAGTGCCGCCTGGAGTTCTTCGAGCGTTTCGCGCACAAATGCTCGCGATCGGGGGTCCGTTGAATCTGCTTGCGTGTCGCCCTTTGATGATATCGCCCCCGTCAAGGCCGCGCTACTCAGCAGAGGTGGACCCACAAAGGAGTACCGGTTCAGCGCGGACGGCGGCCTAAACCCAGCCGGTCGTTGATCATACACCACCAGGCCGTTAGCTGAACGTTTCCGCCGCTCACGACGACAATCACGTCCCCGCTCGGGTTGACAATTCTCCGCGACAGCGCAGCCGCGATCCCCACCGCTCCGCCTCCCTCGATCACCAGCTTGTGCTCCAGCGCGGCGAAGGCCACAGCATCCAGGATCTCGTCCTCCGAGACCAGTACGTGATCGTCCACGTAGTCGCGGACAAGACGAAAGGTGTGGCGGTTGTCGAGCCCGATCCCGCCGGCCAGGGCACTTGCCACCGTGGACTCCTCCGGGCACTCGACAGGATGACCGTGCCTGAGACTCGCCACCATCACGGACGCCTTCTCGGCCGACGCGCCAATGACCTGCACCGAAGGGTTCACCGACTTGACCGCCAGCGCGATTCCGGCAATCAGGCCTCCGCCCGACAGCGGTACGATGATCGTCCTGACCGCGCCGCATTGCTCCAACAGCTCGAGTCCAATTGTCCCCTGCCCAGCCACTACATGCGGATCATCAAACGGATGGACTGTGGCCAGGCGGCGATCCCTCGCGATGTGTCGCGCTCGCTCTTCCGCCTCGTCATAGGTCTTCCCCTCACGCACCGTCTCCGCCCCATGGGCCCGGATCGCTTCGAGCTTCGACCCATCAACCCATTCCGGCACGCACACCGTGGCGGGAACTCCCAATTGCTCGGCGACGTAGGCCACCGCGCGCCCGTGGTTTCCACTCGAACAGGCCACCACGCCGCGAGCGCGATCGCCAACAGGCAGAGCCAGCATGCGACTCGCGGCGCCTCGCACCTTGAACGAGCCGGTCACCTGAAGGTTTTCGAGCTTGAGGAGAACAGGCGATCCGAGTAACGCGGTGAGACGCGGTGACTGCAGCAGCGGGGTCACGTGGGCGATCCCGTCGATTGCGCGCCGGGCCCCGACCACGTCGTACCGAACGGTGGGCGCCGACGCACCCCGTGTCATGCGTCGACGCGGGCGATGGTCAGCGGAACGACTCGCCGGTCAGGTCGCGGAGCCGACGGAGCAGCTCTCCCACCTGGCGCATCTCTTCACCGTAGCCGCTCCAGTCGCCAGCCCGCTGTGCCGCAAGGGCCCGGTCATACCGCTCGGCCGCCTCCCGGACCAATTCAGAGAGCGCGTCCGTCTCGGGCGCTGCCGCGACTCCGGTTGCTGCGGCCGCCACGGCCGCCTCCATCGGTCGAGGCGCAATGACACCACCGCCAAACAACCGGTTCAAACCACCGGCCAGCGTTTCTTCCATCACGACTTGATTCTGGTACGCGACGATTACGCGTTTCAGTTCGGGGATGCGACCGCCCTCGGCTCGCAGATAGAGCGGCTGCACAAAAATCAACGACTCACGCACCGGAATGACCAGGAGATTGCCTCGAATCACTTCAGAACCGCGCTGATCCCACAGCGAGATTTGCCTCGAGATCTCGGTGTCCTGATTCATCCGGTTCACGACCTGCGTCGGACCGAACACGAGACTTTGGCGGGGAAACCGATAGACGACCAGCTCGCCGTAGTGCTCGCCGTCGCTTCGCGCGACCATCCATGCCGCCAGATTATCCTTCTGCCGCGGCGTGAACGGTGTCATGAAGATGAATTCTTCCTGATCCTCGCCAGGGAGGCGCATGACGATATGTCGTCGGAAGGGATCGCGTGCCCCCTCGCGCCGCGCCACGATGGGGATTTGCCATTCGTCTTCGGTCTGGTAGAAGACGGCTGGTTCGTCCATGTGAAACGTGGTGTAGAGCGCTGTCTGGACGGCGAACAGGTCCTCCGGATACCGGATGTGACTGCGGACGTCAGACGGCATGCTGTCAAGGGGAAGAAAGATGCCGCTGAAGATCTTCTGATAAGTCTGAATCAGAGGATCCTCGGGCTCCACCACGTATGCCCGCACATCCCCGTCATAGGCGTCGATGACGATCTTGACGCTGTTTCTCATGTAGTTGGTTCGATCGCCAATCGGCCGCGCGTACGGGTAGAGATTGGTCCACGTGTACGCGTCCTGGATCCACTTCAACCGTCCGTCATCCGTGATCATGATGTACGGGTCGCTATCGAGCCGAAGGAACGGCAAGGCATTCGAAGCCCGTTCCCGGATACTCCGGCGGTAGAGCACCCGGCTATCGGCGTTGATGTCCTGCGAAAAGAAGACGTCCTTGGACCGAAACCGAAGGCTCAGCAGCAATCGCCTGGCAAAGGAACGGACGACGACTCCGCCGCTCCCCTCATACGTAGTGAAGACGTTGCCTTCGCCCGACGGATAATCGAACTCGGGCTGTTCCGTACGAACGACTACGTAATCGTTCGAAAGCTCACCGTAATAGATCTCCGGGCGCGTGATCTTGAGGGAAACGCTGGAAACCGGGGGCAGATCCTTGATAAAGAGAACTGGCAGCCCTTCCGCGGTCACTTGGTTCACCGGACTGAGCGTGAGGCCCATGCCGTGCGTGAACGTCAACCGCTCGTTGATGAACGTGCGGGTCGGCAGGGACTGCGAGTTCAGCTCGCGCGGCGAGAGGAGCACCTGACGGTAGGCACCGTCAATCCAATAGCGGTCGTCGTCAACTGATACAAAGTCGTAGTACGTCCGGATCTCCTGCAGTTGTCCGAACGTTTGGAGCAAGGGGCTCCGATCCCACAACCGCACGTTGTCGATGGTGGCACGATTGGCTTGGATATCGGTCAAGCTCAGCGTCGCATCACCGGTCAGGTCTCGCGTGACCACGTCAGCCAATCCCCACGCATCTCGCGTCGCGCTGATGTGATATTCGAGCTGGGGCGCTTCGCGAGCAAGCTCGTTCGGCAGCACAAAGAGTTTCTGCACAGCCGCCGGCAGCAGTGCAACGCCAAGGATCGACACGGCAACGTAGGCCACGATTCCTGTCACGGTATACCGCAACAGATTGTGCACGCGGCCCCCCCAGAGAACCAAACCGGCACCCATCACGGCCACAATCGCCGACAGATACAACGCCGGGAGCTCGACCTTCAAGTCGGTGTAACTCGCTCCGAATAGGGGGCCGGTGCTGGAGTAGAGCAGCAAGGGCACGCGAATAAAAAACACATGGAGGCCCACGCCCAGGAATACGAGTGCGATCAGCACGGCCAAGTGCATCTCCGCCGATCGCTCCGCCGTGATTCGCCTGCCCCTCACGATGAG
This sequence comes from Gemmatimonadales bacterium, assembly GCA_041599395.1. Classification (GTDB taxonomy): domain Bacteria; phylum Gemmatimonadota; class Gemmatimonadetes; order Gemmatimonadales; family GWC2-71-9; genus JBFHWR01. The sequence continues at coordinate 8,922 of JBFHWR010000033.1, forward strand.
GTCGCCCCGAAGGATGTACACAGGTACGGTCAACAACAGAGCGAGGAAGGCGAGCGCGATCAGGAACCCGATTCCCGCGGAGAGGGCCGGCAACACAAACACGTAGTACCCGACATCGCGCCCAAAGACGGGATCGGCAACGCTAAATGGCGTTCGATTCAGGAATTCCAGTACCGTCAGCCACTTTCCGGACGCCGACATGCCAACGGCGAAACCGAGCAGCAGCGCCACGGGAAGTGAGAGCCGGCGCAGGACGTGCGTCACGTTGAAGGACGGCACCTTGGGACCCACGTTCAGCACGACGGGATTGGGAACCAAGCCGCGCTGCGCCAGCCGCAGGTTGAAGTAGAAGAACACGAACGCGACGACCGCCACTGTACTGCCGAGCCATACCTTCGTCCACAGTTCGTTCAAGAATACGCTGTCGAATTGCAGCGCCTCATACCAGTACCAATCAGTGATGAGTGTGACGAGGACGGGGATGCCCGAGACGACGAACAGAAAAGCGACGAGGAGGACGAGCAGGAGGACGATACGGGTTTTCATGACTGGGAAGCTATACAACAATGGTGTCTGAGACCAGGGATCAGGAGAGAGGAGATAGGAGTGAGGAGTGAGGGGCGAGGAGACTCGGGCGTTGGAGCCAGCAGGGGCTGCGCGGAGAGCGGCAGCAGCGATTCGTTAGCCCCCCTCACTCCTGTCTCCTAGCTCCTCGCTCCTCTAACTCCTATTTCCTATCGCCTGTCTCGTTCACAACCTCACCCTCACAAACACGAAGTACATCACGAGCAACGCGGCGAGGATCCACATGCCCCAACGCACCTCCGCCGCGCGACCCGTGAACAGCTTCAACATTGGATAGGCAACGAGACCGAGCGACAACCCATCGGCAATCGAGTGAAACAGCGGGATACCGAGGATCGTGACGAACGCGGGAACGGACTCGGTGTAGTCCGACCAACCGATGTGCCGGACATTCCGAGCCATCATCGCTCCAACCAGCACGAGCGCCGGCGCCGTGATGGGCGGATAGCTTCCAACCATGACGATTATCGGATACAGGAACAACGCGGCGACAAACAAGACCGACACGGTGACGGCAGTCAGCCCGGTTCGGCCGCCCTGTTCCACCCCGGCGGCGCTTTCGATGTAGCTGGTCACCGTGCTTGTCCCAAGCGCCGCCCCGGCCACAGTCCCAACCGCGTCGGCTAACATTGCTCGTTCCGCACGAGGCAGCTTGTTGTCCTTCAAGAGCCCCGCCTGCTCGCTGACCGCAATGAGCGTGCCCATCGTGTCGAACACGTCCATGAACAGGAACATGACGACGATCGGAAGCATCGTCGCCGAGAGCGCTACCGCCAGGTCCAACTTGAACGCCGTCGGCGCAATGGACGGAGGAACCGCGAAGACGTCCGTCGAGATGCTGAACTGCGTCATCAACATCGATTCTCGAACCAGTGGCGACGCGGACACACCCGGGAACATCGGTAGAACGCCGCGCATCAGGACCGCGGCTGCGAGCGCACTCAGGATCCCTAGGAGTATGGCCCCCTTAACGCGCCGAGCGTGCAACACCGTTGCAACCCCAAAGCCGAACAAGAACACCAGGACATCGGGAGACACGATCTGCGAGTTCATTTTGACGAACGTGCCCGGATCCGAGACGACGAGCTGCGCGTTCTTGAGACCGATGAACGCGATGAACAGTCCGATGCCGACGGCCAAGCCGTGTTTCATGCTCGGGCTCACGGCGTCGATGATGTACTGCCGGGCCCCGGTGATTGAGAGGAGAAGAAAGAGCACACCTGCAACGAACACCGTTCCCAGCGCGGCGCTCCACGGTTCCGCGGCCCCCGCGGCCGCCGCCACCGGAATTGCCGTGAACACGAAGAAGAAGTTCTGTCCCATCCCGGGGGCCAGCGCGATGGGATAGCGAGCGTGGATCCCCATGATGGCTGTTGCGAGCGCGGCCGCCAAGCAGGTTGCCGTCGTGACGGCTCCAAAGTCCATCCCCGTCGGCGCATCGAACATCGTCCCCGACAGCACGGCCGGTTGGACGAAGATGATGTAGGCCATGGTCAGGAACGTGGTCGTCCCCGCCAGGATCTCCGTTCGCACCGACGGTTGCGTCTTTGTCACGCTCGCTCGCATGGATCAAGAAGGTAAAGGAGTTAGGAGTCAGGAGTTAGGAGCTAGGGTCCCTTCGCTCCCCTACCTCCTCGCTCCTAGCCCCCTAGCTCCTAGATCCTCGCTCCTAGCCCCTCAAAATGTGATCCAGATCATCGTTTGCGAGGGGTCCACTTCTCAACTTGATCGTGACGAATTTCACAGACGGCCGTCGACCGGATAGGCTGACGGCCGCATGCGTTACATCAAGGGGGACGCGCCCATGTCAGCATCGATTCAAGCACTCGTTCCGGCGGAATGGCGTGGGGCATTCGAAGTCCTGTCTGCGCCCGTTGCATGGATTCCGGACTGGCACGCTGCCATGATCAACTACGCCTGGTACGGCGAGGGCCCCGAGGTGCTCATCAAGCGCGCCGTGATCCTGCTTCCCACACTGGTGCTCTTGACCGCCGTTTGGTCAACGGGGGTATCGCTCTACACCCTCCCGTTCCGGAGCGGTCGCCACCGATTCCTGAGCGCGCTCGTGTCGGCGTGGTGGGACGCCGGGCGAAGCACGTGGTTTTTCTGGGCCGGTATCGTGCGGGTCGCCGTTCTCAGCGTGGGCTGGGTGTGGGGCATGCTGCGTCTGATAGGCCGCACGCTTGCGACGGGCATCCGGAGGACCATGCGGACACCACTCGTCTGCTGGATTGCGTTCATCTCGATGCTGCTGTGGTCGGCGATCGAGGCCCTGATTCTCGCATTCTCGTTCCTGCCCACCCTCAACCGAGTGTTTTTCGACATCACCGGCTTCGCACCCGATCCAAACCTGGCCACGCCGCTGCTGTGGGTCTTCCTCTGGTTTCTCGTTCTCGGCAGCTTCGCGGGGCTGCACGCCCTGACCCAGGCGATTCATGCCAAGCAGGTCCCCTCGATCGTGCAGATGTCTCTTGTGCAGCTGTTCGTCTTGGCATTCGCCGTCGTGTTCCTCTACCGGGGAGTCGTCGAGGCCGTCATGCCACTGGCAGCCAGTGGCGTTGGTCAACAGATCGGTGGCACGGCAATCCTGGCGCTCGCCGCGTGCGGTTGGATAGGCGTGCGCGGGATGACCTGGTTCCTCTTTGGACGCTATGGGGCTCCGTCTCTCATCTCGTTCATGGCTCGGGAGGCGCCTGCGGAGGATGGCGCGGATTCCACCAAGAAAGCCGGCGCCGGCGCGTGGCAGGCACCGATCGCCGCCTTCAAGGCCGAGACAAAATGGTTCAAGGCCGAGTCGCAGCTCGCATTCGAACTGGTGTCGCTCCCCGTGCTGCAATTGTTTGCCGCCGCGGTGAACTTCGCGATGGTACCACTTGCGTCTCGTCCCATGTTCAGCCTCCCGTTCAAGTCGATCGACGATGCACTCCACGCGACACCGCGTCTGTTCACTTCTCGGGACGAGGTCCGGACCCGTCTCCGATCTGAACCTCAGCTCCAGGGTGGAAACCGGTAGTCCGGCGGGCGGCTGAAGACAAGCGCGCCGTCACTGAACACCGCCCCCTGTTTCAGACCAAGGGGGTGGGCGCGGCGCCGCCCGCAGAGTCCCGAACCTAGGACCCCTCACCCCGGGCACGGTGTCACCCGCCGGTAGCAGAGCCGGTCGGTCCTAAGTACCTTTCAGAACGAGGATTAGGTTACGGCGCCTCCCCATACCCCGCGGCCACGGGCACGATCGGACCCGCCGGTTGTTCCCAGCGAGAGCCAGCGAACCGAGTACGCAGATGAGTGTTCAGACTCCCTCTCCGCCCCATGCTCTACAACGAGAGCAACGCGATGCCATCGTAATCCGATTTGCAGGCGATTCGGGGGACGGCATGCAGCTCACGGGTACGCAATTCACACAGGAAACCGCGTTGATGGGAAACGACCTCGCGACGTTCCCCGATTATCCTGCAGAGATTCGGGCGCCGGCGGGAACGACATTCGGGGTTTCCGCGTTCCAAATCCACTTCGGATCGACGGACATCCACACCTCCGGCGACGAGTTGGATATCCTCGTCGCGATGAACCCCGCTGCGCTCAAGGTGAACCTGGGAGACCTGCGCGTTGGCGGCATCATCGTCGCCGACACGGCAGCCTTCACGCAGCGAAACCTGTCCAAGGCGGTCTTCGATTCGAATCCGCTCGAGGACGACTCGCTGGCGCCGTTTCAGGTCATCAAGCTCAACATTACTGACCTCACCAAGAACGCCGTGAAGGACTTCGGGCTCGGGGCGAAAGAGGCGCTGCGGAGTCGTAACATGTGGACGCTCGGGCTCCTGCTGTGGATGTCCGGGCGCGACCGTAAAGCCACCATCGAATGGCTGGAGAAGAAGTTTGCGCGGCAGCCGGACGTTGCGAAGGCCAACATCGCGGCGTTGAACGCGGGCCACGCGTTTGGTGAAACGGCCGAGATGCCGAGTGACATCGTGGTTGGTTACACCGTGCGAAAGGCGGATGTCCCGCCCGGATTGTATCGCACGGTGACGGGCACGGAAGCGCTTGCGTGGGGATTAATCGCGGGTTGTCGGGCCGCGGGCCTCCGAATGTTCTTTGGATCGTATCCGATTACGCCGGCATCGCCGTTGTTGCACGTCTTGTCCAATCTCAAGCGCCAAGGCGTAACGATCTTTCAGGCGGAAGATGAAATTGCGGCGGCGTGCGCGGCGATTGGCGCCTCGTTTGCTGGGTCGGTTGGCGTGACATCCAGTTCGGGTCCGGGAATCGCCCTCAAGGCGGAAGCCATCGGGCTTGCCATCAGCACGGAATTACCGCTCGTCGTGGTCAACTCACAGCGCGCGGGCCCCTCAACCGGCCTTCCGACAAAGACCGAGCAGTCTGACCTGTATCAGGCGGTGTACGGACGAAACGCGGACGCTCCCGTCCCGGTCATCGCGGCGTCGTCACCAACGGACTGCTTCGACGTCGCGATCGAAGCCGTTCGCTTGGCGACCACCTATATGACACCAGTGTACCTCATGACCGACGGGTTTTTGGCAAACGCCGCCGAGCCATGGCTCATTCCGGACGGCGACGACTTGCCCGAGTTCAAGGTCGCCAAGACGGTTCCGACAGAAGGGTTTCACCCCTTCCAGCGGGACCCCGATACGCTCGCCCGCGTGTGGCCGCTCCCGGGCACGCCAGGTCTCGAACATCGCATCGGAGGCCTCGAAAAGCGACACGATTCCGGGAACATCTCGTACGACCCGGCCAACCACCAGAAGATGACCGAGCTTCGCGCGGACAAGATTGCGGGGATCGCCAACGACATTCCGTTACAGGACGTGGCACTGGGCGAGCACACCGGCTCGGTGGCCGTGGTCGGTTGGGGGTCCACGTATGGCCCAATTCATCAGGCGGTCAAACAGCTGCGTGACGGCGGAGCCGCTGTTTCACACATCCAGATCCGCTACCTGCATCCGTTCCCCAGAAACCTGGGAGAGCTGCTCCGAGGGTTCCAGCGCGTGCTGGTCCCCGAAATGAACACCGGTCAGCTGGTGACGATGTTGCGAAGTGAATACCTGGTGCCGGCGGAAGGCGTCAACAAGATTGCGGGGCAGCCGTTCAAGGTTGCGGAAGTGGCCGCGGCCATTCGGTCGGCGCTGGAGGAGCTCCAATGACGGTAACGGTTCCTCCGGAGCAGACGCCGGCCAAGACTGAGCCGCTCAAGCCCAAGGACTACGCCTCCGATCAGGAAGTGCGGTGGTGCCCGGGTTGCGGTGACTACGCGATTCTCAAAGCGACCCAGAAGACCCTGGCCGACCTGCAGGCGCCACGGGAGAAGACCGTGTTCATCTCCGGGATCGGGTGCGCGGCTCGCCTCCCCTATTACATGTCGACGTACGGCTTTCACACGATCCATGGCAGGGCGCCGGCCATCGCTACCGGCGTCAAGCTCGCCAACCCCGAACTCGACGTCTGGGTCATCATGGGTGATGGCGACGGGCTGAGCATTGGCGGCAATCACACGCTCCACGCGCTCCGGCGAAACGTCGACTTGCAGCTCATCCTGTTCAACAACGAAATCTACGGCCTGACCAAGGGACAGTTTTCCCCCACGTCACGGCCGGGCACGCGATCGCCGTCCAGCCCGGAGGGCTCGATCTCCGAGCCGCTTTCGCCACTTTCGTTCGCACTTGGAGCCAACGCGCGGTTTGTGGCTCGTGCCGTGGATACTCAACAAAGCGACCTCATCGACGTGCTGAAGCGAGCGCGCCAACACCGCGGCGCATCGTTCGTGGAAGTCTTCCAAAACTGTGTGGTATTCAATGACGGCGTGTTCGACGAGTTCACGGATAAGAAGGTGTCCGTCGATATGCAGCTACCGGCTCGGCATGGAGAGCCGCTGTTGTTCGGCAAAGAGAAGAACCGTGGATTGAAGATCGCCGACGGGTGTTTTGGGCTCGAGGTTGCCACCGTTGGCGAAAACGGCGTCGCGCTTGACGATATCGTGGTGCACGACGAAACCAACCGGTCGCTCGCCATGATGTTGGCTACGTTGGCGCCGCCGCAGTTTCCGATGGTCGTCGGCGTGTTGTTCTGCAGTCCGAGTGACACGTTTGACCGACAGGTCCATGCCATCGAGCCCGTGGCGAGCGAGTTGGAGGATATCCACTCGCTGCTCCGGAGAGGGCGGACGTGGACGGTGGTGTGACCCGGTCGGGGCGCCCCCGCCCGAGGTGATTATTCCACGACGGTGAACATCTCGCGCCGTGCGGACTCCGCCAACGGCACGAACTGCTGATACCACGCCTGCCAGTCCGACTTCCCCCGCACATTCCCGAGCGTCTTCTCGAAACCGGCCAAACTCTCGTACGAGGTCTCCAGAACCAATGTGTAGGACGGGCCCACCAGGTCCGTAAGCATTCGGGCCGGCCCATATCCCATCTTCTCCAAGAGCTTTCTACCTTCCTTCCACAATTCGAGTGCTTCGCGGGCTTTTCCAAAGCGAAGCTGAAACACATCGCGTACCACGATCATGGGGTGCCTCCGAACATGCGTATGTGATTACCGCGGCCGCCTGACGCCGGCCAAAGCTGTTGGATCAGTTTCCCTCAACCGGGAGACGTGCGATGGCTTCTCGCGCTTCTTCCACCAGCGGCTGGAAATCCGGATCCGCGCCTTCCCAAAGAAACGCGAATCGTTCGTAGTGGCGCCGGGCGTCCACTGGCCTTCCGCTCCGCTCTGCCAATCGTCCCGCATTGAGGGCCGCAGGAGCCGCAAACACTTGATCGAGGAAGTTGAAATCACGAAATGACGAATATCCCCGGAGCGCCTGATCCACGTCTCCCTTGGCATCCAACAGGACCGCGCGCCGGTACCGGTCCGCCGAGCGCGAAATGATGGGGGAAAAGAGCGCCAGCTCGTAGTTCACAGTCAGACGGCCATCCCCGAGCACGCGCAACGCCTCATTCGAATTCCCCCGGGCCTCGGCAATGACAGCGCGAATGCTCCGACCAAACGTCCGTCGGAGCACGGCGTTGGCGTCGGCGCCAGCCGCGCGCTCCAGCTCTGCGGCTCGAGCGGCAGCTGGAGTGAGTTCTCCCACCTGCACGTCCGCAAGACCCAGTAAATACGTCCGGAGCGCGTCATGCAGCCCGTCATGGATGTTGAAGTGGGCAATGGGGATCGGACTTGGCCGCACGCGATCAGCGTTCCATGCCGTCAACGTGTTCCTCAATTGCTCGAGTTCCGAACGAGACGCCGGCGTAAACGGTTGGAGGGTGAGAAACGCGCGATGAACCAAACCCATCGCCTGATTGAGCTGCTCGGCTTGATGGAACTCTTGAAGGGCTTGGATCCACCGTCCCCGGGATGCACGGAGGTATCCCAAGTGGACGTGCCCAAGAGCACGCATCTCCGGCGAGCGCGTGGGAAGAATCTCTCGGGCAAAGAACTGTTCCACTGCCGCGAGGCCATGTGTCCAAATCGATGCTCCAAAAACTGCCTCCGGCAAAACCGTCTCCGGCGCGCGATCTATTTCTGCCAGAAACTCCTGCAACCGTGACTCGTCGCCCGACTGCAAGAC
>JBFHWR010000034.1:0-16922 GCA_041599395.1 Gemmatimonadales bacterium
CGTCCACGAGCGGCTTACCGGCGTCCGTGTGACGGCGCACTTCGTCCCGGAACGCGCGGATCGCCGCGTCATTCCGCTCGCCAACGGTGATGTTCCCCTCCGAGACGGTCGGAACGTCGGTGACCATTTCCCTCCCCTCTTGTTCCCACCGCGCCCGGCCGCCGTCCATGACCTTGAGCCGTTCAACCCCAAACAGGCGAAACACCCAGAACGCGTACGTTGCCCACCAATTGCTCCTGTCTCCATAAAACACCACCGTGGTGTCGTTGGAGATGCCCTTGGAGCGGAGGAGCCGCTGGAACTGCTCCCGCCCGACGTAGTCGCGAATGACCGAGTCGTTGAGGTCGCCCACCCAATCGAGCTTTAGCGCCCCTGGAATATGCCCGGTTTCATAGAGCAACACGTCTTCGTTCGATTCCAACAGTCGAACGGCTGGATCGTTGAGGTGGTCAGCGACCCATCCGGTTGAAACCAAGACCTCCGGATGGGCATATCCGCGCTCCTTAATTGGGGTGACCGCAGCAATTGTCGCGCGTGCCATAGGACCTCCTTGCAGAACCTCTGCAGATATGTGGAACCAAAAAACCGCAGCCCGTGGGGTCGAAGCTGCGGTCTATCGGGGATACGACAAACGCCAAGAATGCGCGAGCGGTGACCCCGGCCGCTAGCCCAATTGCGGGCGTTGAGCGGCGCAACAAACGCACAGTGCCCGCGCCCGCACGTGGCCTGCCCACAGATGATTCATGGTCGTAATAAACATCACGACACTCGCGCGTCTGTCAAGCGGGCGAGACCCCGTCCAGTACGTCCCGGGGAGACCCGGTGCAACCGGCAAACCCGGTCTCCCGTCCGTTCCCTTCTGCCCTCACCGTGCTACCTTCCCGTCGAGGGGGGCCTGACAACGAACATCGCCAGCCCGGGGGGGAAGGAGACCTGTGTGGTGACGAATACGACCAACGAGCTTTCGGCCGACCAACTCCGACGCCGATCTGATCCGACAAGCATTCCCTATGACACCACTGACGACGTGCCCGACCCCACCGGGGTTGTGGGCCAGCCACGCGCCGTCGCAGCACTCGAATTTGGCGTGGGCGTCCAGCAGACCGGATACAATATCTACGCTTTAGGACCGTCGGGGACCGGGAAGCACTCGATCGTCACGCGGTATCTCGAGCAGGCCGCCCGTGACCGGCCGACGCCGCCCGACCTCTGTTACGTCCATAACTTCGTCGATCCATCGAGCCCGAGATTGCTTTCCCTTCCCGCGGGAATCGGGATGGACCTTCGCAAAGCCATGGAGAAGTTCGTCGACGAGGTGCGCTCTGCACTGGTTGACGCGTTCGAGAGCGAAGAGTATCACGAGCGACGGAGCGCCATCAGCGAAGTGTTCAAGGAAATGTCTGCCAAGGCGATTGCGGCGGTAGAGAAACAGGCGAGCGAACAACAGCTGGGGCTGATCAAGACGCCGCTTGGCGTGACCTTCGTGCCAGTGCGTCAATCGAAGCCCCTGAGCGACGAAGAGATCGCTGCGCTTCCCGAGGGAGAGCAGGAGCACATTCGGTCCACTTTGGAGCATTTCGGCACAGAAATGCAGCGCGTGCTGCGCCAAGCGTCACGTTGGAATCGCGAGCGGCGAAACAAAGAACGTGAGATGGAGCGTGACTTTACCAGGCTGGCGGTTCAGGAACTGCTCGATGACCTTACAAAAACATTCGCGGACCACGAGTCGGTGGTGGCATTCCTCAAGCATGTGCGGGAGGACGTCATCGAACATGCGCGGGAGATCGCCGATTTGGACGATGGCGAATCCAAAGCGATTGCGGCGCTGCTCCAACATGAACGCACGGAAGCACCGGTTCGCCGCTATCGCGTGAACGTGCTCGTGGACCAGTCCGCGTCGACCGGGGCGCCCGTGGTGTATGAGGACAACCCCACGTACGACAATCTCATCGGGCGGATCGAGCATTTCTCGCAGTTTGGCACCCTCGGCACCGATTACAGCCACATCAAGTCCGGCGCACTCCATCGAGCCCATGGGGGCTTTTTGGTCGTGGACGCGATCAGACTCCTGCGGTCGCCATACGCGTGGGAGGGTTTGAAGCGTGCACTGCAGGCCGGACGCTTGCGCATCGAGGCGTTTGGCCAGGCTCTCGGCCTCATCTCGACCGAGTCGCTGGCCCCCGAACCCCTCCCGCTCGATGTCCGGGTCGTGATTCTCGGGCCGCCGCACTTGTACTACATCCTGTGCGCCGTGGACCCCGACTTCCCCGAGCTGTTCCGTATCGCCGCCGACTTCGACGATCAGATTGACGGAGACGACGACGGGTTGGCAGGCTACCTGGAGCTCGTGGCCATGCTGGTGCGACATGACCAACTCAGGGCCTTTGACCGCACAGCCCTTGCGCGGCTGGTGGAACACAGCCGGCGCATCGCCGGCGACCGGCTCAAGCTCACCGCACGCATGAACACCATAACCGACGTCCTCCGCGAAGCACACTACTGGGCCGGCACGCACGAGTCAGCCACGGTGACCGCCGAGCACGTGCAGGAGGCGATAGACGCACGTGAGTACCGAGCAGACCGTCAGCGACAGCGATCACTGGAACACATTCGGCGAGGAACGCTAAAAATCGCCACCGAGGGGGCGGAGATTGGGCGGGTCAACGCGATGACGGTCGTGTTGTGGGGAGAGTACGCATTTGGGCAGCCCGCGCAGATCACGGCTCGCGTGCGCCTCGGGTCGGGCACGGTCGTCGATATCGAGCGCGAGGTGGCGCTTGGAGGACCGATCCACTCGAAGGGCGTCCTGATCCTGCAAGGGTTTCTGGCCGAGCAATTCGCCGCTCACTATCCACTGTCGCTCTCAGCGAGTCTCGTGTTTGAGCAGACCTACGGCGGCGTGGAAGGAGATAGCGCGTCCGCCGCGGAGCTGTGCGCGTTACTGTCGGCCATCGGCCGGGTCCCGTTATCGCAGGCGTTTGCGGTGACGGGTTCGGTCAATCAGCACGGAGAAGTACAGGCGGTAGGTCGCGTCAATGAAAAAATCGAAGGGTTCTTCGATATCTGTCATGAGCGGGGACTCGACGGCCAGCAAGGGGTGATTGTCCCGCACGCCAATGTGGAGCATCTCATGCTCCGAGCTGACGTCATCGAAGCCGTTCGGAACGGGCAGTTCCATGTCTTCGCGGTGGAGCACATCAACGACATGCTCGCGCGCCTTACGGGCCGCGACGCGGGAACTCGTGACGACGGGGGTGATTACCCGAGCGGGTCGGTCAACGCCGCCATCGAAACACGGCTGCGGCACTTCGCGGAACGGCGACGCGCGTTCGAGAACCCTGGCGAGGAGGAGTCTGGAAACGGATCCGGAGCGTGACGAGTGGACTCGGTTGCGTCACGCTCTCCGACCGTATATCCGCACGGTCGCGCGGCCACGCTGCACCTGACTACGGTACGCAAAGCTGATCCGCCGAATCACCCGGGCGCCTCCGGGCAGATCGATCAGCCGCGACCGCGAGCCCTGGCGGAAGGAGACGCGGGTATCGGGAGAGTAGCGCGATCCGTCGCCAAAGACCACCTGGATGTTGAACATCTCCAGATCACCCTCGGTCACCTGAATCCGGATTGCGTTGAACCGTCCGTCCCCTGGACCCACCTGTAACACGTCGTTCTCCTCCGCAAAGCTGACCCGCATCGTCCCAATCAGATCCCAATTCTGAGCCGCTGCGGGGCCGGGGCCCCGTCCACTTGCGCAGCCAGCGACCGCCAACGCGGCTGCGAGTACTCTCCAGCGTGCGTGCTTCATGTCAGACATCCTCCGTGTCGGTCCCGGTCAGCGCTGTTCCCACGCCTGCGCTCTCGGTGCAGACGAGCGTAAGATGACGCAGACGCGCCCGCGCGGCCAGCAAGACCGCGCGCGGGTACTCGCGTGACCGGAAGATCCATCCGGAGCTCGAGACGACGTCGCCGGCACGTCACAAACCTGCTGGAGGGAATACGGCAACTTCGACCTCTTGCCGGACGCCCCCGTCACCTGCCACTTTGAATGATCGACACTTCGTTCCCAGACCCGAGGTGACAATGGCATCCAAACGCCGCTCATCCCTGATGCTGAGCGCCATCATGTTTGTCGTCAGCATGTTCCTTGCCTCACCCGGTGTTGCACAGCAATGGACACCGCTCCAGCGTGGCAGCGACAACATCGAGGTACTCGGGCACCTTCCACTCGGTCCCCGGCTGTCCGTGGCCGACATGGATGTCGAACAAGAGATGCATCGTCCCTACGCCTACGTCGCCCGCATGGTGTACGGCACCGACGGCCCCAAGGGACTCGACATCATCAGCATCGCAGATCCGGAACGTCCCGAGAAGCTCTATGAGTGGCGCATCGAGAACCAGGATCTCCATCAGCGGACCGGCGGGATGGATGTCAAGCACTTCAAGCTCAATAATCGGTACTACGTCGTGCAATCGCTGCAGTTCGGGCAGGGTGGACCCAATCCCGACTTGGGCGCTGTTGTGTTGGACGTGACCGGTCTTCCGGACCCATCAACTGTTCGAGAGGTGGCGAGGATTCGCGAGCCGGACATGCCGGGCGGTTTCCATAATATCTTCATTTACAAACACTCGAACGGCGGCGTCTACTTGTTCACGACCGCGCGGGCACCCGGTGCGCTGGTGTATGATCTCGGACGAGTCGTGAGCGGTGATTTAGAGAATGCTCGCGTCGCTATGGTTCCCGTCCCCGAGTCGGCTTTGGGACGCGGCGGCGGGCGCGGCTACCACGATTTCTATTTGGGATATCACCCCGACACGGGAGAAGACCGGTTCTACGGCGGCGGAACGGGCGGGTACTACATTTACGATGTCACCGATCTCCAGAACCCCGAGCTCCGCATCACACTCACCGGCGTCTCGGGCGTGAGTTACGGGCACACCTTCACCCCCAGTCCGGACGGACGATACGTCGTCGCAGAAACGGAATATCAGTACGCGCCACTCCGGATTTTCGATCTCAAACCGGCGCTCGATGGTGAAGTCACCAATATTCGGTCGCCCATCTCGGCGTTCACGGCAGACTGGCGGCACCTCGTCCACAACCACGAGATTCGCTGGCCGTTCGTGTTCGTGTCCGGTTACCTGGACGGGTTGCAGATCTTTAACCTCGAGGATCCGCTGAATCCCGTGACCGTGGGGTTTTACGACACGTACATTGGGCCGCCAAATACCGACCGGTATTCCCAGTTCAACGGCGCGTTTGGCGTCGATGTCCGGAATGCGGACGGACTGATACTCATTAGCGACATGTCTACTGGGCTCTGGACGTTCCGCATGGACGGATTCCAGGGATGGAACGGGGAAGACTGGGGCTATCCGGATATTTCGTCAGCACAGAAGTGGGACCAGCCGGTTCGGAAGGGCCCCATCAGTGAGCCCGACGGGTAGGAGTCTTGGGATGCTGCTGATGGCCGGGGCGGCAGTCGGCGCCTTGGTGCTTGGCGACATCGGGCTTCTCGCCGCGGCCAGCGCACGTGCGACGGCTGTGTCACCACCGGTCGTCTGCCGTGACAGACCGTATGGCCCCGAGTACTACGCGTTCCCGCTCATCACCACCAAGAACGTTGCAGGCACCGGCCTGGCCAAGGGAATTGCCGAAGTGAGTTTTCCCGGTCACTCGCCGTACTCCGTGGCGGTCTCAGCAGACGGCAGCTACGAATACGACATCGAGATCCGTCTCGAACGAATGAAAGCCCCCAACAAGGGGATACTGGTTGCCTGGGTGACGACCACCGATATCGACCAGGTGGCTCGGATCGGCGCGCTGGACGAGCGTTTGATGACCAGGGGGAGCGTGTCGTGGAACAAGTTCCTGGTCGTCATCACGCTCGAGCCGGCTGATGATCCCAGTGCCGCGACATGGACCGGGCCGATTGTTTTCCGCGGGATGTCCCGGAGCGGAATGATGCATACGATGGTGGGGCACGGAGTGCTGCAGCAGGAGAACTGCGCCGCCTACGGGTACGGCAACTGAAGGCGATGCATCGCGTCCGCTGGCACTGGAGCGCCGCCGTAACCGTAACGGCGGCGCTCCTTGCTTGCCCTGCCACGGGGGCCGCTCAGGACCACACCATGCACGCCACGATGGGCGGCGGATGGCGAATGGTCCCCATGGATCCCACCATGCCAATGCTCCCTGGCCTGGAACGAGCCGTGCCGGTCGTCGGTGCGTTCATGCCGGCGACGGGAATTGATCCGTCCACGATTCCCGTGGCTCGTCCCTCACAACTCGTCAGTATGGCCGATGGCGATACGCTCGACATCGCCGTGTCCCTGGTGCGGCGGACGATTGCAGGCCATGAGATGGTGATGTTCGGCTACGCCGGTCAGTACCCCGGACCGCTCATCCGGGCGACCCAAGACGCAAGCATCGTCGTGCGCGTGACCAACGAAATTCAGTTACCCACGACGATCCATTGGCACGGCGTACGGATTGACAACCGCTTCGACGGCGTGCCGGGCGTGACCCAGCAGCCTATCGAGCGGGGCGAGAGCTTCACGTACGAGGTTCACGTCCCTGACGCCGGCATGTTCTGGTATCACCCGCACGTGCGCGAGGACGTGCAGCAAGACCTCGGGCTGTTTGGCAATCTACTTGTCGTTTCGTCCGACCCAGGGTACTACGGACCCGCGCACCGCGACGAGGTGTTCGTGGTTGACGACATGCTCATCGACGAACAGGGCGCGTTGCCGTGGGGCGAGGAGGCACCGACGCACGCGCTCATGGGACGCTTCGGCAACGTCATGTTGGTGAACGGCCAAACGGGCCATCATCTATCGGCTCGGCGCGGCGAGGTCATACGGTTCTTCCTGACCAATGTGGCAAACGCGCGCACCTTCAATATCACGTTTGGCAACGCACGCGTGAAGGTGGTCGCGTCAGATGTGAGCCGGTTCGAGCGGGAGCAGTGGGTACCGTCGGTCGTGATTGCGCCAGCAGAACGGTACATCGTGGACGTGCAATTCGACCAGCCTGGCGAGATCGCCATTGCCAATACGATTCAAGCAATCAATCACTTCCGCGGCGAGTTCTATCCCCACGTGGACACGCTCTCGATGGTCACAGTTTTGGACGAAGCGGTGGACCAAGATTTGTCCAAGGCGTTCACGACGCTCCGTGAGCGCGTTGAGGTGGTGACGGACATCGATTCGTTCCGGAGCGAGTTCGGACGTCCGCCCGACTACGAGCTGGAGACCACGCTTCGCGTCCGGGATCTGCCACAGTCCATCGTCCTGTCCATGGAAGCCGACACCCTGTACGTCCCGCCCATGGAGTGGAACGATGCGATGCCGCTGATGAATTGGCTCTCTACCGGCAAGCAAGTCACGTGGATTCTGAGGGATCGGAACACCGGCGCTGAGAACGAGGATATCGATTGGTCGTTCCGTGTTGGCGACGTCGTGAAGATCCGTATCTTCAACAACCCGGAAGCGTTCCATCCCATGAACCATCCCATTCATATCCATGGCCAGCGTTTCCTGGTGCTGGCGATGGACGGGGTGGAAAACGAAAATCTCGTCTGGAAAGACACGGCGATCGTCCCCGTGGGATCGACGATGGACGTGCTAGTGGAGATGTCGAATCCGGGCACGTGGATGCTGCACTGTCACATTGCCGAACATCTCCATGCGGGGATGATGTTCAGCTTTCAGGTGGAGCCCTAGGATAGCCTAGACCTCTTGGGCGATGTTGATACAGGAGGCGGCTCCGGCCTTCCAGGGAAACCCCTCACCCGTAGCTCTGAACGCCTCACTCCTACCTCCCGCGCTCCGAACTCCTCTCTCTTAGCTCCTGAGACACATCGGCTTTTCTGAAGCCGAAAATCAGCAGTCGCCCGATGGCGGACGGTGGCGGGCATCGACAACCTTGGGTTCAGCAGCGCCCGAGTTGTCTCACTCGATACCCCTTGATCGGCCTCGCCTACAATAAGGAGGCACCATGTTTCAGACCATCGATACGGCACTGGCCTTCGCGGTCATCATGCTGCTGTTGAGTCTGCTGATCACGGTTTTCGTGCAGACCGTGGCCTCGATTCTGGGTCACAGGGGACGCGACCTGGCGTGGGCAGTTGCTGAACTGCTCAAGCGCATGGACCCCAAGGCACATCAGGCCATGGCGGCCGAGAACGCGCCGACTGACAAGGAGAGGGCGGATGCCTTGCGAAACGTGGGGCTGGAAACCAAGGCGCAAGCGAGAGAACTCCTGAGCGATCCGATACTTGCCCCGGCCCGGAATGGCCTCCGATGGATTGTCATCCTGGCGCGCAATGCAGTGCGAAAGTCACAGGGCAAGCCACCGCTTCCCACCTTGCGGCGCCCGCCAACGGAGATCTCACTCGAAGACCTGGCGCTGCTCCTCAAGTATCACGAGATCAAGGTGGGCGGGGAGAGTGTGAAAGACATGACCGTTGGGGACATTAAGAAAAAGATCGGAGACTGGTACAACGTGGTCATGACATCGGCCACAAGCCGATACAAGCTGCGGAGCCGCTGGGTCACCGTGCTTGGGGCCTTTATCGTCGCATTCCTGTTCCAGGTCAATTCGCTCGAGATCTTTGACGGATTGTCCGACAACGCTACCAGAGCGACGGTTATCGGCCAACTCGACGCCGTTGACTCACTCTTCGCAAAAGTCGTCAGGGACAATCAGACCGGGCAACAGGCCGCCGATTCGATCAATGCGATCATGGACAGGATAGGCACAGAGGTCCTCGAACTGGATTTCATGACGCTGTGGCCCCCGCAGGACAGCACGTGGAGTCAAACCGTAGACAAAGCCTGGGAAGAAACTCGGGACGGGGTTCCCGGAAAGATGATGACGCTCTTGCTGCTGAGTCTCGGAGCCCCTTTCTGGTATGGAGCCATCGGCAAGCTCGTCGGGTTCCGGTCGGCGCTCAAGCCGGCGGAACCAGCCAAGAAAGTGGAGGCAGGAGAGGGGGAGGAGACAAAAAAGGGCGAATCAGAACAGTCATGAGGATGTCGCTACACCATCCGCTCGAAAAACGGCGCGGCGTTTCTCTCGACAGAGAGAACGCCCGCCACGCAAAGCGAAAACGCGGTATGCTCAGTCGTCGATCGCCACCTCGAATCTGTTTTCCCTCTCCAGTTCAAGCTCGAGGACGGACCGCATCTCAAGAAATCGCATTGCGAGAGGCCCGGCAGATCGGTCCGGAATCGATTGACCAGACGTCACGAGCCGCTTACCTCCTCCCCTCGCCACTGCACGCCGCTGAGAAGACACCGGTTCTCAGAAAAGAAACCCACCCCTGCCATAGACTCGCACGCCTTCGCTGCTCCGCACGACAGCAAGACTCATCGTGTTGCCGCGACCGAAGAACGACAGCGACGCGCCTCCACCTACGGCGGTGTGCAGCTTGTCACTGGTGTCGGTTTCAAAGAAGACTCGGCCGAAATCCGCTAACCCAAACACACCAACCTGGCCGGGAAAGAGAATGCGGTGCTGTCCGACGGGCACTCGGACTTCCACGTTACCCAAGACGGACGCGTCCCCCGCGAAACGTTCACGGTGGAATCCCCGCAGCGTCGTTGGACCGCCCAAGAAGGCAGCATCATAAAACGGAAAGGCGCCCCACATTTTCTTCCCCGCCAATCGGAGGGCGAGGGTTGGGGCGGTCGGGCCGGCGTTGGGTGTCAGGTAGGTGGCGACCTCCCCGCGCACACCCCCGTATTCTTGCAGCTCATCCAGCAGGCCTGTATTGAAGGTGCCGTGCACGCTGACGAGCACGCCCCGGCTCGCCGCTCGCGGCGCGTCACGAGTATCGACGCTCAGACCCAAGGTGGCACCGAAGTGTCGCCTCGCACGACCCAGTTCCTCCGGCAACGACACGGCGAGCTGTGTCCCGGAATTGCGTTCCGTATACACCACCTTGAAGAACGGCCCCCCGGTAAGATGCACGTTCCCCCCCACTGCGAGCGACAACGACGGGCTGACGAGAAACTCCTGCTGGTCGACTTCGAAAAACTCCCGTCGGGACACCCCGGCGGGTGGCTCGTCCTCAGTGCCGTTCCCAAAACCATAGAACCGCACGATTTCGATGCCCGAACCAGCAACAAGTAGCGACCCGCCGAGCCGACCGGCGAGGGCCGGCGCGAGAACGTTCAGCTCCGCTCGGCCGGTCGTGGCGCGCGTCGTGTACGCGGCGCGAAACCCGATGCGATAGCGATACGGCTCCTCTCGAAAGCCATAGCGGTAGTAAACGATGCCACCGCCAAACAAGAGGCCCAAATCGGGTCCGGCGCTCAACCATAGCTGGGGCGCCCGAAATCCACCCCAGTTTTGCGGCTGTCGCACAGTCGGATCGGGCGCCGGCGGCGGCTGAAACCGTTCCCACACGTCGGAGTCGGGTCGAGGCTTTCGGTTGACGCGCGCGCTGGAACCCAAAGCCACTCGATCATCTCCGCCTCTCACGTAGAACACGGTCGGCTTGCCACGGCGTACGCTCGAGGAGTCGGTGAGCAGATCGCTCCCTCCCCCGCCGACCACCCGTACAAGGATGCTTCGCTGTGCCGCGCCACCCACGACCACGCAATCATCCCCGCCATGCATCATGAGCCGGATCTCACTCGTCTCGTTTGGCAGAAACCTGCGGCGAAAGTACGGTGACCCGACTCCGGTGCCGTCGGCTCGGCGGATCGTGACCTCGACCGAACCGTCGGCGAACCGCTGCACATCGGCACGTTCAGCAGCGTCGGTCGCATGGACATCGACGTAGCGAGCGAGTTTGGCATAGTAATCCCGCGCCATGTCCCGCAATTGGTCGCGGCGTCGTCGCAATGCCTTCACAAGCCGCTCGCCTTCGACCGGATACACTCGCGTCGGCAGCCGACGCACGGCGCTGTCGATGACCGCATCCGTGAGCTGCGTTTGGAGCCACGCCGCCACCGAATCCCACACCGAGCCCTCCAGCTCACTCAACAGCCGTCGATCCAACCCGCGACCGCTATAGGTGGCTCCCCAGATGTTGGGGTACTCCTCGTCGAAACGGACGAGCGCCGGATGATAGAGCCGGGCCGCCGACACCAGGAGACCACCAAGCCCAACGAACGCTTGGTCTCGGTCGCGGGGAATGGGGAGCCACACCCGCTGACCCGCCCTCTCGACCAACGCCCATCGCCATTGATCCGGGTGCCGGTCACGGTCGCCCACGAAGACATCCAGCAAACGCGCAGTGAGAAACGCCCGCGCATCGACTAATGCGTGGGAACTGTCGGACAAGTGCCGAAAGAGATCTTCCGTATTGACGATCCTCGTGGCACCGGCAAATCCCGGGGTGCCGTCGGGGCCGGCCTCCGAGCGTTCCTCGATGGTACCCACCAGACCGGCAAAGTCCGCGCGAAAGGTGCCCAGGATCGGGTCGTTTGGCATGACCACGAGCCGAGGCGGTGCATGCAGTAACCCGGCCGCGTCCAACAGCGGCGCCACCACGAGGGCGGCATACGGGTGAAGTGCGCTGATCTGGTCCTGGGCAACCCCGTCGACGAACGTCATCGCCAGCTCCGACGGCAATCCCTGAGTCGCGTCTTTGTCCACCGAGCGAAACGCGTAGCGACGACCATCCGCGCCACGGAAGTGCAACGAGATCGTTTGGCCCCCGCCCCCGCGGCGAAGCGGTGTGAGGCCACCGGCAAACGTGGAGAGGTCCAGCACCTCAATGTCAACGGGGATACGCCACAGGTCACGGTGCCCGCTGCCGAAGAGCAAGCGGTGCAATGCACCGGCGTCGTATCGATCGGCGGGGGCCCGCCTCACACAGTCAACGATTGCACATCGATCTTGTGCGTCGGAGATCGAGGCACACGTCACCACACTCGCCGTGAGGAGCAGCAAAACGGTCCGTCGGCGCATCAAGAGCGGGGGTGTACTCGACGAGACCTAGCCGGCGGCGATTGGGGTTCGCCAGTCAGCAGCATGCCTCCCCATCGGTACAGCACGCATAGCTTTGCGCGTTTTCTCCGGGCTCCAAGATGGCGAACATGTCCCGGTAGGGGCGGCGGGTGAGCTTCGCAACCGTATCCGTGCAAACCTCGTACGGCTCGTTGCGCGGGAACAGATGGCCCTCTTCGTCAACCAACGCCTTGCCAGGCCCCAGGTACACTGCACGATGTCCTGCGAAGACGCAGCCTGACTTCTTCTCGAACTTGTATCCACTCACCGTCAGCGAGAAGAATGGATAACCTTCAACATCCTTCCAATACGTCCTGCCGAGCACCGTAACGCCGTAGAACCCCGCCTGCTCGAGCCGCGAGAGAAACTGTTCTTGTGTGAGAGCGCCAACGAGACACTCACCCCACAATTCGGGATTCACCTTCAGATGGGGCGGAACGTCCCGCCCGCTGACGATGTCGGACACCACGATGCGCCCGTGATCTTTGAGAATCCGCCACATCTCTTCGAACACGCGCGGTTTGTCCGGCGACAGGTTGATCACGCAATTCGAGGTCAGCAGATCCACCGAGCGGGACGCAACGGGTATGTCCTCGAGAAACCCCTTTCTGAACTCCGTCACGTCGTACCCCAGCGCAGCCGCCACCCTCGGCTTGTTCGCGTTGGCGACGGCCAACATCTCTTGCGTCATGTCGATGCCGATGGCCTTGCCGGCCGGTCCAACGAGCTTGGCTGCAATGAAGACGTCTATGCCGGCGCCGCTCCCCAAGTCCACGACCACATCACCCTGTTGCGGCGCCCCTTGGGTGATTGGTGAACCGCAACCGTAGAAACGATCCAGAACGTCCTGCGGGATATGATCGATCGCCGAACTGTCGTACTTTGTGGGACAACACAACTCTGCCTGCGGCCGCTCCGCGGCTTCGCCGTAGAACTCGCGTACCTTCGAACGGGGCTTGTCGACGTCGAACGACAGCACACAATTCGAGTGAAGTGTCAGGACAGGACGTTCCGCAAGTACCCCATCCGCCGTACCGCACGCAATCGCGCCTTCGCCCATCGCGTGCAATACTCGCGGCGCATCGTATCCGGAGTGTCGGTTTCGTCGACTCCGCTTCTCGGCCGCGAGCGTCGTCATCACATGACGAATGAGCGCGTTCGTGATGCAGTGGTACGGATCCTCACCGAGAGGATCTCGATGCGCCCACCACGCGTGTTCCCAGTCGCCCCCACCCGATAAAAATCGGAACGGATCATCCCGCACCGCCGGCTTGTTGGCGACCGTCAAGCCGCGGAGCTCGTGGACAACCGGGGAACATTCGAAAATCCACCCGAGGTCCTGCGTCATCGTATTGCCGCATTGCAGAAGGGGTTCGCCGACCAGCGCGGCAGTGGGATACACCGTGCCGTCCACGTAGAGGCACAGGGAATCCCACCCGCCGTTGCCCAGGTCGAACTTGATTCCGGGAACGCCGTTCACTCGTCGCTTGATCGATTCGAGATTGTCGAGGTCAACCCCCTCGGCCGCCGCCACCTCAACAGTCTTCATGACGGCCGCCAAGATGTCTCCAACAGGTGGAAAGAACCCGTTCTCAACACCCGCAGCGCGCCCGCGCTTGTGTGACCACATGAGGTGCTGGCTCTTTGCACCAACCGAGCGAGCAAGCGCCGGCAGGTGCACGAGTTCAGGCAGGTTCTTCTGCGTGACCACCGTCGACAGCGACACATCAAAGCCGAGATTTGCGAAGTGCGCCGCACCTGCACGTGCCTTCTCGAAGCTCCCCACCCCGCGGATCGCGTCATTGGTCGTGGCGGTCGCGCCGTCGACCGAAATCTGAAAGCGAACCAGGTCTCTCGTGAGCGCGCGCACGCCGCCGAGGACAGGGCCCTGCAGCACGGTCGCGTTGGTCAGCACGATGACTTCGACACCCCGGTCGGTTGCCGCGCCGATCAGCGTGCTGAGGTCCTTGCGCAGGAGGGGTTCCCCGCCGGTGAGATACAGTCGCTCGAGGCCGAGTTGGATCGCACGATCGAGCACGGCTTTGAGCTGGTCTGTCGCCAGGCCACGCTCCTGTCCGGGACCCGACGATACCAAGCAATGACTGCAGGTGAGATTGCACGCGTTGTTGATCTGAATCCACAGTTCCCGCAGACCGTCGGGACGCACGAGTGCCGCGCGGCCCGGATACGGTTCCCGGCTGAACGGCTGCTCCGCTACGAGCCCCGCAGTTGAGAGTGCCTGGAGAAAATCGTGAACGTGGACCCACGCCTTTCCGATCTCGAGTTGGTACCGCTCGGCGTAGCGGGTCACAAGCTGGCCGCACGTTGGTGCGTGCCCGTCGTTCGCTATCCAGTCGATGAGCACTCGGCCCGGTTCGTCGACGGCCGCCCAGTTCGGCGCTTCGGAATCGATCACGTAGGAAACGCCGTCTTCTCGAAAAACGTGGAGCGGAGGCATGTGAAGCTCCGAACGGAAACAGATGGTCTTGGTCATGAGATGAGGCCTCTCTGTCAATCGACACGCCACTTGACGCGTGTCGGCTTTCGATCAGGGAGAACGCCGTGGCGGCACGGTGAGTTCCCTCTCGAACACAGGGCACGCGACCAATCTAACAAACGGAGCGAGCCCGCTGCATCACCGCCCGTACGTCGCGAGACGAGAATCGACGGCCTTGACCAATGTCATTCCAGAGGGCCAATATGCGGCACGGCAATCGGACCTCATCACGCAACCAATAGGAGGACTCATGCGATTCACCCCCACACTATGCTCGATCGCGCTCTTGGCGGCCACCGGTTGCGCGCCCCCACCCGTCGACCTCGACGCCGAAAGGAACGCGCTATTGGCTGCGGACCAGGCGTGGTTCCAGTCGTATTCGAGCAGCGAGAGTCCGGCAGACGCATTCGTGGCGAAAGTCGTCGATGACGCCTACCTGCTCGCGCCTGACCAGCCGCTGGTACAAGGGAAGGCGGCCATCCGCGAGATGATCGCTGGACTGGAAGCAACCCCGGGGTTCTCTGTCACCTGGGAAGCGACTGTGGCGGAGGTGGGGAGCGGAGGCGACCTTGGCTACACAATTGGTACTTACGAGATGAAGATGGAAGGTCCGGACGGACCGATGAGCGTTGAGGGCAAGTACCTGACAGCCTGGAAGAAGCAAGCCGACGGCTCCTGGATGGTGACCGCCGACATGTTCAACGCCAACGGCCCACCGATGCCTCAAACGTGAGTCGTCCATCCAGGTCACGATCGGCCCCGATACTCCCGCTGCTGGCCCTGGCGGCAGCGGCGTGCGCGGCCGGGTCTGCTGTCGAGACCGACGCCGAATTGGTGGAGCGCGCCCGGGCAATCCACGAGCGCGTCATCACGCTCGACACGCACAATGACATCAATCCGGCAAACTTCACCGCGGAGCGAAACTACACGATGGACCTGTCCACCCAGGTCACCCTGCCTAAGATGGAGGCGGGTGGCCTGGACGTCTCGTGGATGATCGTGTACGTCGGCCAGGGCGAACTGACAAAAGCCGGCTACGCCGACGCGTATGCCCAGGCGATTGCCAAGTTTGATGCGATCCACCGGCTGACCGACGAAATCGCTCCAGACCGGATCGAGCTGGCACGGACATCCGATGACGTCCGCCGCATTGTGGCGTCCGGCAAGAAGGCGGCAATGATCGGGATCGAAAACGCGTACCCGGTCGGAACGGAGCTCGACAACATTCGTGACTTTGCGGAGCGGGGCGGTCGTTACATGTCGCTCGCGCATAATGGACACAGTCAGTTCTCGGATTCCAACACCGGTGAGGCTGCGGGCGAGTGGCTTCACAACGGGCTGAGCGAGTTGGGCCGACAAGCAATCGCCGAGATGAACAGATGGGGGATCATCATCGACATCTCCCACCCCTCGAAACAAGCGATCATGCAGATGTTCGAGCTGTCGCGCGCGCCGGTGATTGCCTCGCACTCCTCTGCCCGGGGGCTCAACGATCACAGTCGCAACCTCGACGACGAGCAGCTGCTGGCCTTGAAGGAGAACGGCGGCGTCGTACAGACCGTGGCGTTCCGGAGTTACGTCAACGGCACCAAGGACGCCGCACACCGCGAGGCGGCCGACGCGGTCATGGCATCGGTAGCGGAGGAGATGGGTTTCGAGCTGTTACCCGGCGGCCGCCGCGCAATCATGACTTTGAGCCCTGCAGAGCGCGAAACGTATTTCGCCGGCCTGATGCGTGTGCGGGATGCCGCGGCGGACCGGATTGCCGCCGACGTGGATCCGGTGGCGCCACCGGTGGACGTCGCCGACTTCGTTGACCACATCGACTATATGGTGGACCTCATTGGGATCGATCACGTCGGCATCAGCTCGGACTTCGACGGCGGCGGTGGGGTGAGCGGATGGAACGACGCGTCTGAGACGTTCAACGTGACGCTCGAGCTCGTCCGCCGCGGGTACACCGAAGACGAGATTGAAAAACTGTGGAGCGGAAATCTGCTCCGCGTGCTCGATGAGGTGCAGGCGACCGCGGCCGAGATTCAGTCGGGCGGTTGAGTCAGTCCCGCGCGAACAAGGGATGCTAGCTCCACCACGCAGCTATGCGTGGCGCCCTCGGGCTGCCACGTGATGCGCTCTCGCTCCAGGTTGCGAAAGGCGGTTTCCGGAGTCCACACCTCTACAGCACGCGCGTCAGGGTCCACGACCCAGTACAGCGGGATGCCAACCTGCTGGTACAGTCGACGCTTGGTGAACCGATCGTCCCGGCCGGTCGATGGGCTCAGTACTTCGATTGCAAGGAGAAGACCCTACATCTCACTCCACTCAAACGTGTGTTATCGGAAGTTCCATCAAGGAGGTGACCCATGTTCGGTCTGAACATCAATCTGCTCGGGGTAGCGGTTGCCGCGTTGGCCACGTTTGCAGTGGGAGCGCTCTGGTACTCGCCGATGCTGCTTGGAAAAC
>JBFHWR010000035.1:0-16821 GCA_041599395.1 Gemmatimonadales bacterium
ACGTTCTCCGGCTCATTGAGCCGCGCGCGCTCGAGGTTCGCTCGGGCGTCGTCAAACTCGCCCTTGCGCCGGTGGACCGACGCAATCCGGCTGAACACCTCTGCCTCGTTGGGAAACTGCTCGGCGTATTGGTGCAAGTGACGCAGCGCTGCATCGAATTCACCAAGCTCCTCGTGTGTCCGCCCCAACTCCTTCAAGTATTCGAGCTGGGTCGGATCGATCGCGATGACCTGCTCCAACTGCTCGATGATCTTGCGCCGATCGCCCCGATTGCTATACAACGTCGCCAAGATCAAGCGGCCCTCGATGTCGTCGGGCAACAATTCCACACGCATTTTTGCGACGGCCAGAGCCGCTTCAGGCTCACGTCTCACGGTCTGGTAGTAATTGATCTTGACGACAAACTGATCGCGTTCCGAGAGCCTGTAGAGATGATCCATCGCCCCTTGAAGCGCCGCAAAGGCGCGCTGGCTCTGATTGCCGAGTATCGCCACCGTGTACAGCTCAACATGGGCGATCGCAAACGTGGGATCGATCGTGACCGCGGCGTCGATGAGTGGAAGAGCGACCTGCCAATCATCCTGCACCAGAATGGCGTCCACGCCGCGGATGTACGACTCGTACGCTTCGAGCGACGAGGTCAGTGTTTCGCGGACCGGCAGGTCGGGGGCCTCGTCGATGTACGAGTCGGGGATGTCCATGTCCCGCTTCAACTGCAGGGTCGCCTGGTCGATCAAGGCGAAGAAGTCGTCACCCACGAATTCACGATCCGCCACCAATCTGCCTCGGCGGGTCTCATACAGCTCGGTTGCAACGGTAAACTCCTGCTCACGCTTCCCAACCTGACCCGACACGAAGTACTCCCTGTGTTTCTCATCAGCGAGACGGCGTAGCAGCGCCAGCGGCACGTTGGTTGCCGAGGGGAACCCGGCCTGCTGAAGGTCCTCCTTGAAGTTTCCGAGCGCGCGCACGTCGATGAAGAGATCCTGACGCAGGTCGACTGCCATGCCCAGCGACGCTCCATGCTGGAGCCAGTCGTTGGCGGTGTCACCGGACATGTTGTTGAGCGGAAAGATCGCGATGCGCTTGCGGAATTCGCTTTTGGGTACTACGCGCTTGACGGATTCACCTGCCTCATTCTCGATCGTCACGGTGGTCGTGACGGCACCCAACTCCTTCGCGCCAAACATGAGAAAGAGGATGGCGGCCGACCCGAGGAGGTTTGCGGGTATCGTCAGCTTGTTGAGCGTTGACCATCCAATTCCCGCCGGCTGTGCGCGCTTGTACGCGAGCAGCAGGGCGGTGGGAAGCAGGGTCACGAGCGCGACGAGTCCGAACGTCGGCAGGTGCGGGGACAGGGCAAGCCGATTGACGAGGACGTCGAGGAACAGCACGATCAACGTCGCCGCAACGGCGTAGATCCCGAGCGACTTCAGCACGCGTCCGCCGAAGAGACTGCGCACTGTAGCCGCCATGGAGCGGGTGCCAGTCCCGTCGGCGCCCAGGGCGTCGGCGAATTCCCCGGCCGTCCTGAAACGATCGGCCGGCGTTTTCGCCAGCGCACGCTGGATGGCGCGCGCGACGTCCAGGCCGACGGTCGGACGGATCCCGCTAATGGACGGGGCATCGACAGCCAGATGTTGGTGGATGACGCTTCCAGCACTGGGTCCTGTGAACGGCGGCTGACCCGCCAGCATCTCGAATACGAGGCAGCCCATCGCGTACACATCCGCGCGGGCATCTACGTCCTCACCACTCGCCTGCTCGGGACTCATGTAGGTGGGAGTACCGATTGCCAGGCCGGTGCCTGTCAGCCGTTGACCACCAGCCTCATTCACTGCGCGCGCGATCCCAAAATCGGCAATCACCGCATGGCCGCCTGATATGAGCACGTTTTCCGGCTTCACGTCACGATGGACGACACCCTGGTCGTGCGCAAAACTGAGCGCGCTCCCGATCTCGCGCGCGATGCGCAGAGCATCCTCGATTGGGAGCTGCCGTTCGCGCTGGATGCGGTCACGCAGCGACTCCCCGTCCACAAACGGCATCACGTAGTAGAGGACGCCGTCGGCGTCCCCCGAATCGTACACGGGCAGGATGTGGGGATGACTCAAACCTGCGGCAGTTTCGATCTCCCGCAGAAATCGTTCGCTGCTGAGTTCGGCGGAAACGTCCGGTCGCAAGACCTTGATCGCCACCCGGCGATTGTGCTTGAGATCCTGCGCCAAGTAGACGATCGCCATCCCCCCACTGCCGATCTCTTGTTCGACGGCGTAGCGGTCAGCAAGTGCGGTCTTGAGCTGCTCGAGCTGCACGGACACTCACACGGCTCCAGATGGGAAGACGGAGAAAGATAGCCCTACGGACGGGCAGCCGCCCCGATTGGCGACAGCCCTAGGCGGCAGACGTCAGGGCAAAGCGGGCTCCGCCTAGCCGGTGTTGGTCAGTCTGGAACGTACGCTACGATCCTCAGGGGCCCGCCGCTCCCCCCTCGGATCTTGGCCGGCAACGCAACGATAAAGGCGCCTGTCGCGGGCAGGCGATCGAGGTGGGCGACGTTTTCGAAACCCGGCACGTTCGCCGCGTACAGGATGCCGTGCGTCTCGAATGCGGTGGATTGTCCGTAATCGATGCTCGGCGTGTCGATCCCCACCGCGTCAACTGCACGGTTGTCGAGCAGCCACTGGGCCGCAGCGGGCGCAATGCCGGGGAAGTGAAGCTCGGGCACGGCCTCGGCGCCGGTGAGTGACGTCCCGAGGTACGCTGCCCGATCCGGCCACCGATCGCTCCAACCCGTTCGAATGAGCAGGATGGCGCCGGACGGGATCTGGCCGTGTTCAGCTTCCCAGGATTCGAGGTCGTCCACCGACACCAGATAATCCGGATGCACACGAGCGGTAACGTCAACGACTGCGGCGGGACCGACAAAACGCTCGATGGGGATTTCGTCTGCGGCCTGACGGCCTTCGGCGAAATGAATCGGTGCGTCCAAATGCGTCCCACCATGCTCGGCCATCGAGAGGTTGTACGCCGAATAAAAGTACCCGTCGTCCGTCACCCCGTACGCCACCTCGTGCTTCTCGAACGGCATGGCGGTGGGCCAAAATACCGCGTCCTCGGAGAGCGCGTGCGTCAAGTCGATCCACTCGCCGGCAGAGCCGTCAAAGGCTCGATCGACGCTCGGTTCTGGGGCGCACCCGGCGGCGAGCAGGAAGAACGTCAACACGCTGAGCGGGCGAATCATGATTGGACCTCCGCGGCAAAATCGCTATCAATATGGTCATGCGTCCCGCAACGTTGCCAGCGACGAGGCAGCGGCAGCCACCGCGTCCGTTACCTTGGCCATGAAGCCAAAATCCAGCGTCTCGATGTCATCTGTCGGGCAATGGTAGTTCGGGTTTCGGAGAAACGCGGTGTCAGTGAGCATCAGGGCGGGGAAGCCAGCGTCCCAGAACGAAGCATTGTCGGAAAGCCGTGTCTGGGGAACGAGCCATCCTTTGAACGGCGTGCGAAACGTCACCACTGGCAGATCCGGAGCCGCTTGGTGTGCGTCCCGGGCAAACGCTGTCAGCAGCTTCACCGATCTCCGGTGACCCGTGGCGGCCAGGAATGTGCCGGTTTTGGGTACACGCTTCCAGAACAGCACGGCGGGCACTTCCTGACTTCCGTGGGTCGGGTCCGTATAGCCGACCATCTCCAGCACGAAGACGCCGGCGTATTGGACTCCCTGACGCTGAGCGCCTCGCGCGTAGGCAGCGCTGCCTATGCGGTACGAGCCCCCTTGTGGCTCCTCCAGGTTGAACCCGACAAACTCTACCGTCGCATCCAACTCGAGCTGCGTGAGGGCACGCGCGGTCTCGAGCATCGCCGCGACCCCACTCGCGTTGTCGTCCGCTCCGGGGGTGTCCGGCACCGTGTCGAAATGTGCACCGACGAGAACCCGTGGTCGGTTTGGTGATGCACCGGCCTTCCGGGCAACAACATTGGTATATGGGCGGCCGCGAAACACGAATTCGTGGTGCTCGACCGGAAGGCCGAGGGTGGCAAACTCCGCCGCGATGAACGCCGCCGCGTCGGCAAGAGCCGCGGGCGAGTACACCGGGTGTCGCTCACCCGCGAGTGCGGCAACATGCGAGTGGAGGCGTACGGGGTCGGCTGGTGGCGCTGGCATATCCATAAGGTGCCCCGCTTCGGCCTTCTGGTGCAATGCAGTCTGGGACGCTACGCGAGATGTGGCGGAGGCTCCGCATTCCTCGACTCATTCGGGCCTCGCGGAGTCCACGTGCATAACGCATTTTCTAACGTCATGAGCGAACAACTAGACCGCTTGAAGGCGGCGCTCGCCGACCGCTACACGATCGAGCGGGAGTTGGGCGCCGGTGGCATGGCGACCGTGTACCTGGCCCACGACATCAAGCACGATCGCAACGTGGCGGTCAAAGTCCTGCGACCCGAGCTCGCGGCCGCGCTCGGCGCCGATAGGTTCCTGAACGAAATCCGCGTCACCGCGAACCTGCAGCATCCACACATCCTCCCGCTGTTCGACTCGGGCGAAGCGAACTCCTTTGTCTACTACGTCATGCCGTTTGTGGAGGGCGAGACGCTGCGCGATCGAATGGACCGCGTGGGCAAGCTGCCGATCGATGCGGCGCTCGACATCGCCAAAGACGTGGCGGCCGCGCTCGGCTACGCGCACGAACGCGGTATCGTCCACCGCGACATCAAACCGGAGAACATCCTCCTCGAAGGGGATGAAGCGCTCGTCGCCGATTTCGGTATCGCGCTCGCCGTCTCCCGCGCAGACCAAGACCGGATCACGGCCACCGGGCTCTCGCTCGGGACACCCGCCTATATGAGCCCGGAGCAGATTGGGGGTGAGGCAACGGTCGACGGCCGGAGCGACGTCTACTCGCTGGGTTGCGTGCTCCACGAGATGTTGACCGGCGACCCACCCTTCACGGGCCCAACGGTGCAGGCGGTCGTCACGAAGGCGTTGGTCGAGCCGCCGCCGCCGGTGCGCGAGAAGCGACCCGAGGTTTCGAAATCGCTCGATCTGGCGATCCGGCGGGCGCTCGCCAAAGACGCTGGCGATCGGTTCCCATCCCCCTCCGCGTTTGCCGAAGCATTCGCTCGATCCCCTGAGTCACGGCGTGCTAGCAAGACGTCGTCCATCGCCATCGCGATTGCGGCGGTGGCGGTTGTGGTGCTCGCGGTTTGGGGTTGGCGGACGGCGCAGGAATCAAACGCAAGGGCGAGCTTGACGGAGATCGCAGCGCTTGCGCAGTCAGACCGCTATGCAGAAGCTTACGAATTGGCCGCGAACGCCGAGCGATACTTGGGTGATGACGAGACGCTGGCTACGCTGATGCACGAGGTCTCTGATCTCCTTACCGTCACAACAGAACCAGCCGGAGCGCGTGTGTACCTTCAGCCCTTTCCCGGTGAGGGTTCGACTGCTCGTGACAGCGTGTTTGCGGGGGAAACCCCGCTCGCGGACTACCGCACAGCCCGCGTAGATCACCGCGTCTTCGTTGCGCAGGATGGGTACGTGCCCGTTGAGCGTCTGGCGTCCAGCGCGCTCACGCGAGATGAGTCCCTTGACGTCGAACGCCGCATCAAGCTGCACATCGAGCTGCAGCCGGCCGGTGGATGGCCGGTCGAGATGTCGTTCGTACCCGGGGGACCATACGGAATGGTGAGTCCGGATGTGCCGATCGGGCTCTCGACAGACCTCGACGACTTCGCGATCGACCGCTTTGAAGTCTCGAACGAAGAGTTTCGAGTGTTTGTGACTGAGGGTGGATACGCTACGGACACGTACTGGGGCGACGAACCGCCAGATCGTGGGTCGTTGGTGGATCGCACGGGCCTTGCCGGCCCGCGTGGCTGGGCCGGACAGCGTTTTCCCGAGGGACAGGGACGTCATCCGGTAACGGGTGTCACGTGGTTCGAAGCCGCGGCCTACTGTCGCTCGAGAGCGAAGCGCCTTCCGACGGTGTACGAGTGGGAAAAGGCCGCGCGGGACGGTCAGGTATCACACACCGGCGTGATGATGCCGTGGGGACTCATGGGGTCCACCGGAACGAGTGTGCGGCGCGCGAACTTCTCGAGCGATGGTCCCGGTCCAGTGGACGCGTTCCCGTTTGGCATCAGCCCGTACGGTGTGTACGGGATGGCGGGAAACGTGAAAGAGTGGACGGCGAACATCCTTGGAGCTGGCTACGCGGTCACGGGGGGATCGTGGGAAGACCCGACGTATCTGTATACCGAACACGGGTCCGTGCCTGGCATGTTTGCATCGTCGGCATTGGGGTTTCGCTGCGCGAAGAACGTAAGCGGAACGAGCGACCAAGGAGCCGGCAGAATCGATCTCGACGAACGTACGCCGGCGTACACACCGGTTGAGCGGGCGACGTTTCGCTCGCTGCTCGATTACTACCGCTACGACCGGCGTGATGCCAACCCGCGCATCATCTCGACGGTGGAGACCGATGGTTGGACCAAGGAACGGATTTGGATCGATGGCGTCGAGCGCGATTCGATCCTCCTGTATTTCTATGTTCCCAGGGCGAGCGCTCCCCCATATCAAACGCTGGTGCACGTCCCGGGGATCTCGGTGTTTTGCTGTGAGACGCTGGACGAGGAGACCGAGTGGGTCATTGGTCCTGTGATTCGCGGCGGCCGCGCGGTCTTGTCCGTGGTCATGAAGGGAATGTTGGAACGGGGGTTCGACCCCGGGTGGACCCAACCGCCAACCAACTCGGTGCGGTTCCGTGACGAAATGGTTCGGATGGCGACCGAACTCCGGATGGGAATCGACTACATCGAGACGCGACCGGACGTCGATATGGACCGCCTCGCCTACGTCTCACTGAGTTGGGGTGCCGGGTCGCGGTTGGGATTTGCGGCGATGGACGAGCGGTACAAGGCGGTCGTATTCATCGGGGGAGGAATCGACGAACGGGTAAAGCCCACGTTGCCTGAAGCCAACAACGTCAACTTCGCCCCATACATCGATGCGCCAATATTGCTGCTCAACGGCCGGAACGACGAGGAGCATCCCTGGTTGACCCGCGCCCGGCCGCTCTGGAATCTCCTGCCAGAGCCAAAAGAACTGGTCCTGATCGACGGGGCGGGGCACGTGCCGCCACTCGACGTCCGCATTCCAGCCATCAACGATTTCCTGGACAAGACACTCGGACCGGTGGGGCGCGCGAGCAACTAACCCCGTAACTCCTAACTCCTCTCTCCTAGCCCCTTCTTCACGCCTTGACAATATTTCGATAATTAGCTAAATATCGACCCATGAGCAAGGTGTTCAAAGCGCTCTCGGATCCGACGCGCCGGCATGTGCTGGAGCTGCTTCGCAAGCGGCCCATGACGGCCGGCGAATTGTCAGAGCAATTTGACGTGTCGAAACCCACCATGTCGGCACACTTCGCCGTGCTCCGCGAGGCCGATCTCATCGAGGCGGAGAAGAACGGACGGACCATCACCTATCGGATCAAACTGTCGGTGCTGGAAGACGCGCTGTTGAGTTTCGCCAAGGCGTTTGGTCTCGAGGTGAAGGCCGAGCGCCGGGAACGATCTCGCAAGCGACACTAACAACGAGGAAGCAACGCAACCATGGTGAAACAGATCTCATCGAGTCTCACGGCAGCAGTCATGCTGCTCGTCGT
The DNA here is from genome assembly GCA_041599395.1 of Gemmatimonadales bacterium. Classification (GTDB taxonomy): domain Bacteria; phylum Gemmatimonadota; class Gemmatimonadetes; order Gemmatimonadales; family GWC2-71-9; genus JBFHWR01. Next base: position 7,680 of record JBFHWR010000035.1, read on the forward strand.
CATCCTGGGCGCCTGGATGTCGTATCTCGAGCCCGAAAAGGCACTGGTGTGGGCTCTTGGGATGTTCATGCTGCCTGCGGCGTGGGTGGCCTTGTGGCTCTTCAAACGAGTTGGCGTGACGAGGTCGATGTCCCAATCCGATGAAATGCGCATCAGGCGTGCGCTGACGGGTGCGAGCCTGTTCATCGCTGCAACCTTCGGGGTCATTTTGAGCGAAACCCTCCACGTCATCGACGACACGACTGGGGAGCGGGTGATGGGGGTGGTGTTGGGCGCCGTGCTCGTGGTTGTCGGGAACTACCTTCCCAAGGCGCTCGAGCCGCAGTGGTGCGAGCCGTCGAAGGTGCAGTCGCTCCAACGATTCGCCGGCTGGACGTTTGTGTTGGCGGGTCTGACCTACGCGCTGGTCTGGTTGATCGTGCCGGTCGATCGGGCTGACGTCATTGCCACGCCGATTGTCGCCGCCGCCGCCGTACTCGTAGCCGGAAGGATGGTATGGTTGCTCGCGACGCGGAAGCGCGTCCATCCGCCCGCCGGCCTCTAAGCCGGCGATCGCTGCGGCTACAACAGGGAGCATACGGAGGGGTGACCCGCCGCGGCGTGAGGGTGCTCACCGAGCTTCCAAACGAATAGGGCCACATTTTCCCGACGCAAGCGTCACGAGCAGGTGGCTATGTCCGACTCGCTGAAAACCGTCCCGAAATACCTGAAAGAGTTTTACCGCCTCCGTCGAACAATCCGGCAGGAGCGCCGCAGGTTCTGGCAACCGCCGGAGCGCCTCCTGTTGACCGAAGGTGCCACCGCGGAGCTGACGGTTGCCCGTATTCGGTTTCTCATCGTCGGGTTGATGTTGCTGGCGGTCTCCTTCGAGTTCGCACGGAACTCCGCTCCCGGCATGATTGGCTGGGGACTCGGCATTGGGCTCGGCTCCCTGGCGGTGACGATCGTCCTGCTGGAGGTTTTGAGGCGGCACCCCGAATGGGTGGGGGCCGCTTTTTTCACGAGTGTGTGGGACGTCACAATGGTGAGTGCCGTCTTGCTCCTGTTCCTCGCCACGGGCCGTCCGCACGCCGCCGTGAACAGCCGAGTGCTGTTTGCCGCTTACCTGATCATCATATTCTCGACGAGCTTGCGGTTTGACAAACGGATTTGCCTGCTGACCGGCCTGATCGCGATCGCCGAGTACAGCGGAATCGTCGCGTTCGCCGCGCTGCGCTGGGATCTGAACGGCGACCATTTCGCACCGTTCTACAACGGCACTTTCGACCTCAACGTCCATTACGCCCGTTTGATTCTGCTGTGGGGCGCGATGTTGGTGAGCACCATCAATGTGGAACGCGCGCAAACCCTGCGCGGGATGTCGGCCAAAGATCCGCTGACGGGATTGATGGCGCGCGGGTTCTTTGACGAGCGGGCGGGCGCCGAAGCCGCCCGCTCGCGCCGCCACAATCGAGAGTTGGCCGTTGCAATGATCGACATCGATCATTTCAAGACGTTCAACGACAAGTACGGTCACGCGGTGGGTGATGAGGTGCTTCGCGTGATCGGCAGGTTCTTGCAATCAGTCCGTCAAAGCGACCTGGTCGCTCGCTACGGGGGGGAAGAATTCATCATCGTCTTTCCCGAGACCCCGGCCGAGGGAGCGGTGACAAAGGCGGATGAGTTGCGGAAGCTGATCGAGCAGGCGGGCATTACGGTGAGCGTCGGCGTTGCCGAGTTGCCGCGCGACGCCGACGATATCTGGATGGTTATCTGCAAGGCGGACGAACGGCTCTACGAGGCGAAGGTCGCGGGCCGCAACCGGGTGATCGGGCCGTCCGACGAGCTAGCTGCCGCAGCCTAGCACCGGGGCGACCGGTAGAGCCGTGAAACACGCTCCGTCACGTTCACTGTTCCCGACACACCGGGGCTCAGCGCTCACACCTACCATCTACCACCCACCACCTACCACCTGACCCCAACACGCCGCTCGTTCAAGCGCGAGACCCCTAACCCCTGACTCCTCACTCCTGGCTCCTAACCCCTTTTGAACACCTAACACCTACTTCATCGTTTTCGTCGAAGGCTCCCGCACCCGCTGAAGCCTCCGAGCCGCCGCCTCGGCTTCGCGCATCACCCTGAGTAGGTTCTCGCCGGCCACTTTTTTCAAATCCTCGTCAGACCATCCGCGACGCGACAGCTCGACAAAGAGGGCGGGGAACGTCGAGACGTCTTCCAGACCTTCGACATAGGTGGGGATGCCGTCGAAATCACTGCCGATCCCCACGTGGTCGATGCCGGCGACGTCCCGGATGTGCTCGATGTGATCCGCGACATCCGTAATGGTTACCGTGGGCGGTGGGTTTCGCTCGCGCCACGCCTCGAGCTCTCGCTCGAACCGCTCCTGGTCGAGGCCGAAGCGCTCGCGCAAGCTCACCTGGACCTCCTGTTGGGATCGCTCGTCGTACTCCCGATATGCCTCGGAAACGTACGGTGGGTAAAACACCTGCATCACGATCCCGCCGTTTTGTGGCAATCGCGTGAGGATGGAATCGGGAACGTTCCGCACATGGTTGGTGAGTGCGCGCGCGCCCGAATGAGAGAAGATGACGGGCGCCTCCGTGACGTTGAGGACGTCACTCATCGTTGCGGGTGAAACGTGGGAGATGTCGACGAGCATGCCGAGGCGGTTCATTTCGCGCACGACTTCTTCCCCAAACAGTGAAAGACCGTCGTTCACGACGCTGTCCGTGGCGGAGTCAGCCCAGTCCGTATTCGCGAAATGGGCGAGCGTCATGTACCGAACGCCCAGGTGGAAGAACCCGCGGAGTGCACCGAGGGAGTTTTCGATGACGTGACCGCCTTCGATGCCCAGTAGCGAGGCGATTCTCCCGCGGCCAAACGCCCGCTCGATGTCCGAGGCGCTGGTTGCCAGCTCCAGGTGGTCCGGATACCGCTCAATCGTGCGAAGCGCAATGTCGATCTGCTCGAGCTGTTCGCGCGCCGGATTCGGCGAGTTGACGTTCACGTAGACGGACCAGAATTGCGCACCGACCATGCCTCGTCTGAGTCGCGCAATGTCCGTGTCGCCCGTCGTGGTCGAGCGGAGATCGTACGCGGCCACGTCACCGAGACCGGTGGAGGCTTCCTTGATTGCGGTCGGCAGGTCGTTGTGACCGTCGATGAGCGGTACCTCAATGAGGATTCGTCGGATGCGTTCCGTGTGTGCGTCTTGGGCTATGGCGCGTCCTGAAACCGTGAGGAGCGTCGCGCAAGCGATCGCAACGAGTCGGACCATTGGGTGCCTCCACCGGAGATCGAGGGTGTCAATGAGTGTTGGGTTTGCTAGCTGAACTACAATAACGGCTCTGCCGCCGAGCCGCGTTGCGGTTTTCAAACCAGCCGGCCCATCCTCGAGTGCTAGCGACGCAGTCGAGCGCCAAACAACACGGTGAGGGGAATCCCCCGACGATCGAAGGCCGTCTGGTAATTCTGGTTGAAGACGTTGTCGATCCGCGTATAGAAGTCGAGCGTACGGGAAGGGTGCACCACCGCATCGAGGCTCAACAGATGGTATGGATCGATGCGCACGCGCGAGCCGCTGAAGCGCTCGGTGAGCACGATCTGCGACCCGGTGACCTTGCTCGTGAGCTTCACGTCCAGCAGCCCCGCAACGCGGAGATCGACAAACAGCGCGCTTTGGTATCGCGGGCGGAACGGTAATACCGAATCGATGGGGAACGCGGCGTCGGACAGGCCGCTGTTGTCCACGATATCCGTGTGAATCCACGATCCGTATGCTCCGAACGCGACCCGTTCACGGGGCCGATAGCGAAGGTCCCACTCGAGGCCACGCGCGGTGCTCTTGCCGAGGTTGCGATTGATCTGCTGTGACGACCCCTCCTGCGCGACCGTGCGAATCAAGTTGTCGAACTCCTGGTGAAAGAAGCTCACCGCGCCGAAGAACCGGCCATTGCGTGTTTGGAAGTCGGCGCCCACATCCCAGCTCCAGCTCGTCTCGGCCTTGAGATCCGGATTGGAGGCGATAAACGGGTTGTCCAGAAATTGCTGCTGGAGGTTCGGCGCCTTATACGCGCGACCTACTGCGCTGCGGAGCCACAGGTGGCCGGGCAGCAGTGCGATCTTCGCGGCCACTCTCGGCGTCAGCTCCGCGTCGAGGTCCTCGAACTTCTCGATCCGCGCACCCGTCAGGAGGCTCACGGGCGCCGCATCAAAAAGAAGTTCGACGAATCCGGCACCGCTCGAGCGAGCCAATCCAAGACTGCCGTCCCCAAAGTCCCCCGACGTGCTGTCCGTCAGGTCCTCCCGCTCCCATCGCGTACCGTACGAGAGCGTCACGTCGAGGTTGGCGTCCGGCTCGAGGACCACTGTCCCCACGTACTCTGCCGCCGCGCGCCACAACACGCTGCGAAGCGCAAAATCCGCGTCGAAGACAAAGAATCCCAGCATGCTCATCGGGTCGACGTCATCCCGCCTATCGTCGTACAGGAATCGCTCCCGGTATACGGAGGCAGACACGCGATGTCGCCAGATCCTGCTCGGCATGAACGTCCCGGTCAACGACGATACGATTCGATCGCGTTCATAAAGCGAGTTGGGATCGAGGGGAACGCGAGAAGCACCGGGGTCTCGAACCGGGAGCTTGGATTCCACGCCGACAAATCGCGTGGACGACGTAAGCTCCCAGCGGTTAGATGGCGTCGCGTCGAGCCGGACGGACACGTCCCGCGTTCGCGTGTTGTGCGGTTGCTGATACTGTCCGCGTCGATAGGCGTGGCCGAGACCCACCGAATAGCCAAGCCAGTCGGTGCCCCCTCCCGCGTTGACGGCTGCTCGAAACGTTCCGCCGGACTCGAGATCGCCACCGAGGCCGGACGTTTGCACGCCGGCATGCGTACCGGCCTCCGTCTGCAGATCGAGGTACGGCCGACCGGGCGTGCCGCGGCGCGAGATGAAGTTGACAACGCCGCTGACCGCGGAAGATCCATAGACGGCGCTCTGCGGGCCACGGGCGATTTCCACGCCGTCGAGGTTGTTGAGCGCTAAGCCGAGAAAATCAAAAAAGCCGCCGTTTTGATTGATCTGCACTCCATCCACGAGTATTTGGGTGAACACCTCTTCGCCGCCCCGCAGCCGGACGATGGTCGGACCGCCGGGGCCGGCAGCCTCATCGACGAAGCTCCCCGGTACGTCACGAAGGACGTCACTGGCGTACGCACGCGGCGTGGTGCTCGGGTCGTTCAGCGATATGGCAGTGAGTGCGAATCCGAGCTGTGCCCGGGTGACTGGTAGCCTGGCGCCGGTGACGACGATAGAATCGAGTGGGACCGGCCTCCCCAGACGGGTGGAATCGGTTGAAACCGTGTCCCGGCGCTGAGCGTGTGCTTGTGTGGTTGCGGAAACCGCCAGCAAGGTGGCGCAGATAGTCAGTGTGCCGAGTTTCATCCGCAGTCCCGAAACGCGTTGGGAAGGTGTCGAATCGTCTAAAGAAAGGTCGGGGACGCAATTGTCAAGATATCGCCATCAGTGAACGAGCCCTGGGGTACACGAGAGAAAATGCCGCAGAGACTCCGTGCCGGTTTTCTTACTCCCAGTCTGCTTCTCGGTGGGGCAGAGCGGTGGATGATCAGTCTGGCGCGCCACAGCGATCCTCGTATGATCGAATGGACCGGTGCGGAGCTGCTCTACGGAGAGGCTGCGGCCGCTCACCTGCTCGACGAGATGGTGCAGCTCATGCCAGTTTGTTCCCGCGCCGGCAACCGCTTGCGGGCATCACACGGGAGGCCGCCTCATCGCTCGCCGAAACCAGGCACCGTGTCACCGGCCTTGCGAAACGCCGACGCGTTAGTCACCTGGGGAATCAGTGAACCCGGTCGGCATTTAATGGGTTTCGCCGGCCAAGTCGTCGTGGTGTCGCACGCCTCCATCCCGTTATCAAATGTTCCTGGACCGCGTCCAGACTCCGGCACGGTACACTTCGCCGCCGTCTCTCAGGCGGCCACGCAGGCGTTCCGACCAGAAGCGCGGGCGGAGGCACGAGTCCTGCACAACGGCGTAGAGCTTGAGCGGTGTAGATCGACACGATCCCGGGGTGACGTACGAGCCGAATGGGGCTTTCAGGATCACCATCGCCTGATCGGCCACTTGGGGCGTTTTGCAAGGCACAAAAATCCACTCGCACCGGCCCGCGCCGCCGCTCGACTCGGGGATGACTATCATGCAGTGTACGTCGGCGCAGGCGAGCGCGAAGATGAGGTGCGCACGGCAGTTCATGCGATTGCCGGGTCCCGGTCACACTTCACGGGACCCGTCCATCATGTGGGTGATGCATTGGGGGCGATGGACGTCTTCATGCTGGCGAGTCCCGCCGAGGGGTTTTCGCTTGCGTTGGCTGAGGCATGGTGTTGTGGCGTGCCAGTGGTGGCAACTCGGGTGGGAGCGATTCCGGAACTCGAAAGACGACACGGCCAACTCGTCGCACCGGTGCCGGTTGATCCCACGCCGCACCAGTTGGCCGATGCGGTGGAGTTGGCGCTCACTCCTGAGTTCCGCTCGCGAGTCGTCAGCAACGCGCGCAGAACGGTGCTACACCGTTACACGGCGGCGCATATGGCCGCCCGTTGGACGAGCTACCTGTACGAGATTACCGGGAGGACCGCTGACGCGTAGCATGTCGCAACCAAGACCTGCGGCGGTAGACGTGTGACCATGTCAACTCCGCATCGCGATGCTGGAATGGCGGCCGACGTGTGCTACGGGGTTCCGCTCGACCACTCGGTCGACATTTCGATTCTGGGTATTGGCTTTCACTTCGAGACCAACTCCGATGCCATGCTGGGGATCGTCGAGGAGGCGTACGGCTGTTGGCGATCACTGGACGATCGACCGGAGTATGTGACCGCTCAACGCGCTCGGGTACGAATTGTTGTGCACAACAGCCATCCCGGGGTTTCCGAAAATATCCCGATGACGTACCGTCTTCCGGATCCAGGCCGCCTGTTTGTTCATACTCTCGGGAGTTTCGCGTATGCCGACGCGAGCACTGCCGAGAGCATTGCGTATGTCAGTCCCGAACTGATGCAGCACACGGCCTATTTTCAGCACGCCATGTTGTCGGCCTTGGTGCTGATGTTGGTCTCATCAGGCGAGCGTCAACCGGTCCATGCCGCCGCCATCGGGCGCGGCGGGGCGGTGCTGCTGCTGGTCGGCCCGATGGGCGTCGGCAAGAGCACGCTGACGTATGCCGCGTGTCGGGCAGGCTGCAGACTATTGAGTGACGATGTGGTTTTCGTGCAACTGGAGCCGGCCCCCCGAATATGGGGAAATCCGGGGCCAGTCCTTTTGCCGTTGGAGGCGCGCCAGTTCTTTCAAGAGCTGGAGGACGCTGAGCCCTCTGTTCTCCTTCCGATGGGGCACAAGATCCCGGCTCGCCCTGAGTGGCTCGGCGGGTTGGTTTTGCCGCCCGTCGTTGACCAGGCTGGTGTGTGTCTGCTCAGCAGTGAAAAAGAGGGGCCGGCCTTGCAGTCGATGTCCGCATCCGAGTTGGAGCAAACCATGCTCGAACTGGAGAACCCGGGAATCAACCTCTACTCGGCGACGCTGCCGCCGGCGGTAAAATGTCTTGCCGCAACTGGCGGCTGGATACTCCGGTTACCGCGTGATCCCAACGACGCCGTTCCGCTGTTGCTGCAGTTGCTGGACGATTTGAACGGGCGCGGGGACGGAAAACCTGCTGCGGGCGGCTGAAGTTACCGACCTCGCGCTAGCGAACGAGTGTGACGACATATTGTCCTCGCGTCTAAGCCGCCGCGTGCGGCTCCGAAGGCCTCCCGGTCAGCAACGCACCGGCTTCTCCGTAACGATGGCCGCTCCCTAGCAATGGAGGACCTTCCGGCACCAGGCTCGTAGAAGGGTTCTCCGGCTCGCCGATAGATCTCTTGTCGGCGGCATGTACCCGGGAGACATCCAACCAGCCGGGTCCGTGGCGTTTAGTACGTCCTGCGCATGGTGCTTCACAGCGTTCTCTGAATTCAGTTCAAACACCGTGTTCATGATCGGATAGAGCAGGTAGTAGGTCCGCAACACCTTCTCATAGACGATATCGAAAGTGAGCAGGTCGTTGCCAACCGGCTCGTCGGCGCTTGGGTCCACGTAGTACTTACTGAAATCCTCCTCATTCGGCAGGATCCGCACGCTGATCGAGGGCAGATTTGTGACGGCTAGATGGGGAGGATAGAACTCGCTGTAGCTCTTCGGTGGATATCCCGCCGGCGGAGGCGAAGCGTCGTCGCTGATAGTGAACGTCAATAGAACGTTGCCGGGCTGTGACGTGTCCAGCTGAATCGGTTCGCCCGGCTTGAAATTGGCGGAGATCACCTCGGCATCGCCGGGCGCTTGTAGTGGGGTCGAGCGGTATTGCCAGAGGGTGATGGGTGGACACGAATCCGCCGTGAGTTCTTGGCCGCGATGGAATACGGACACGGTCGCGGGCTCTTCGGATCCCTGGTTCACGAAACATTCTCGCGAACCGTGTTGCTCGGCGTACAGAGCCAACTGGTTGGAAACGAAGAAATACTCGGTCTCCTCTAGAGCGTTACCGAAATACTCCTGTACGAGCTGAAAGGCGGCGTCCTGTTTCTTCAGGATCTCCTGTGCGTCCTGGTTGTTCGTGATGTCGAACTCGAACAGCCAACCCCTTCGGTCTCCCGCGTCGGTGTCGGCGTAGTCCACCGCGCCAATCTTTGCCTTCGTATTCTTGCTCGAGACAAACAACGCTACCGGCCCGAAATCGAACTTTGCGTTTTGATCGTCTTGGTAATTGTCAGGGAACGTTCCAACAAAGTCTCCGAAGACGGTAGTTTCCTTTTGCTGCAGCACCGCCGGTCCGAGTGCGATGAGGCATTTCCCTTTTTTTGGACAACCGTTGTTCCGAAAGCCATCAGGCGTAGGAATGTTCTGCCTCCTGGAGATCAGGAGCCGCCCGGTCGGCGTGGTCAGGATGCGTTCACTCTTGTGCCAGGGCGTTAATGTCCCCACGAACTCCAGGGTCTTGGGATTGCGTTTGTGCTCTTTGTAAAGTTCCTCGATGTCCGCGTGCGGGTTGTCGAGCAGCGGGCGATAGAGGTAGTAGCGGAAGATGACG
>JBFHWR010000036.1:0-16762 GCA_041599395.1 Gemmatimonadales bacterium
CCACCAATCTGCAGTGCCCGCTCTGATGCCCCGCCGCTCGCGCGCGTCGCGTTACCTGGTTGCGCTCGTTGCCGCGCTCGTCATTCTCGGATTTCGGGAATACTCCCGCCGGCCCGCGCGCCACGAAACCAACGCTGCTGTTGGATCGGCTGTCGAGCGCGAGGGAGCTGAGCCGGGTGCCCGCGCTATCGTGGCTGCCTTCACGGACCACCGTTCGGGCGTGTGGGTCGAGTCCGTCGGAACGGTGGAACGCACGCTTCCCGACGACAACGAGGGATCCCGGCATCAGCGCTTCATTCTCAGACTACACAACGATCACACGGTCTTGATCAGCCACAACATCGATCTCGCCGCACCGGTACCAGTATCCGTCGGCGAGCGAGTGGCATTTCGCGGGATGTACGAATGGAACGATCGCGGGGGGGTGGTGCATTGGACGCATCATGATCCGGACGGGCGACGTGCCGGAGGATGGTTGGAGCACCAAGGGAGGGTGGTTCGATAGTGGCAGGTCTTAGGTTCTAGGTGTTAGGTGCTAGGTCGTTGCCTTTTCCTACGACCTAACACCTAACACCTAACACCTAACACCTATCTACCCTCTCACCTGCTTCGCCGCCTGGTCCTTGAGCTTGTCGTTCGCCCAGATTGCGACCTCGACCCTACGGTTCGCCTGGCGGCCCGCTGCCGTGCTGTTGTCTTGAACCGGCTGTGCCTCACCGTATCCCATCAGCGTAAAACGGGCCGACCTGACCCCAACGCCTTCCAGATGATTTGCGACAGACTGGGCCCGGCGCTTCGCAAGCTGGAGGTTGTACTCCTCCGGACCCGTTGCGTCCGTGTGCCCTTCGATCAGCACGTTCGTGTCTTCGTACTTGTTGAGAATGCCGCCCAGCTTGGTCAAATTCTGCTGTGCTTGGTATTGCAAGTCCGCTTTGTCCACCGCGAACAAAATGCCCGAATCGAACGTGATCTTGATCCCCTCTCCGATTCGTTCCACCCTCGCGCCGGCGATATCGCGCTCGATCTCCTCAGCTTGCCGATCCATATAGCCGCCGATCACGGCACCGGCAGCACCTCCAACGGCCGCGCCCAAGATGGCGCCTGCGGCCGTATTGCCTGCCGCCTTGCCGATCAACCCGCCGACCACGGCTCCCCCGCCGGCTCCGACGGCTGCTCCGGTTTGCGACTTGGTCGCGCAACCGCTGACACCGATGAACAAGGTCCCTGCTACCAGGAACGGGACGAGCTTTCTCATTCGCTACCTCTCTCGGTTCTGTGTCTCTTGGTCTGTACCATAGTGCGGAAGCCAACTCGGCTTCCGCGCGGACGCAGTTAAGCAACACACAAGGGAGAAATCAATACTCGGCGGGAGGAACCGACGAATCGGGGCGGCCGGATTCGAACCGGCGACTTCCTGCTCCCAAAGCAGGCGCGCTACCGGGCTGCGCCACGCCCCGCCAGCGAACCACGCAAGTTAGCGAGTGCACCGTCCGATTGGTAGCAGGTGTCTGCATTGACAGTCCACGCATTCGAGGTTAGTGGAGACCCATGATCCTTCAACCGCATACACGGAACGATCCGCCTAGCAGCATTGTCCGGTAAACCGCTGAGCCGCTACCGATGAATCGGTTTCTGCTGGCGACGGCCGTCCTAGCAATTCTCGCGGTGACATTGGTTCCGGGAGAGCGGTCCTTGGTACCCGAGCCAACCGGCTGCCTGATCTGTGGGGATCTCGCGACTTCTGAGGCGGTGCTGAATGGCCTCCTCTTTGTCCCACTGGGGATCGGTCTCGCTCTGTTTCGTCTCCGAGTGAGCCGCGTGGCGTTGCTTGGCTTGCTGGCTTCGGCGGTCGTCGAAACCATTCTGGTTCCGATTCCGGGCCGGGATCCGAGCTGGGGCGACATTGCGTTGAATACGCTCGGTGCGGTCGCGGGCGCGTTGCTCGCGCGATCACCGCTCGTTCGCCGCGATCTCGACCCACGACGGGCAGCCGGTCTCTCGCTGGTAGTCACCTTGGCGGCGCTCAGTGTGGTTGTCGCCACCGGCGTGTTGCTGCAACCACGGTTTCCACCGAGCACCTACTATGGCCAGTGGACACCCGAGTTGGGGCACCTCGACACATACGATGGTACGGTACTCGAGGCATCAGTCGGTACGCTGGCAATCCCGCCAACGCGAATGACCAACTCGAGCGAGGTGCGCGACAGCCTCCGTCACCAGTCCGCCATCCGGGTCGTGGCCGTGGCGGCTCCGTCCACAGTCCGAACGTCGTCGATCCTGTCCGTGTATGACGATCGGCAACGCGAGATATTTCTTGTCGGTTCCCGGGGAGACGACCTCGTTTTCAGATACAGGACGGTGGCCGCCAGCGCGAGATTCGATCAGCCCGACATCCGCGTCGTCGCTGGCATGAGGGACATCACACCGGGCGACACCCTGCGCGTCGTCATTGAGCACGGACGACGCAGCACCTGCATCTCGGTGAACGCACGCCAGCACTGTAATTTGGGGTTCACGCTCGGCAGCGGATGGGGAATTTTGCTGTTCGCCGAACTGCTTCCTCACCGTATCAGCCAACTGCTGAACACGGCGTGGCTCGCAGTGCTCGTGCTACCCATTGGATTTCTGGCGCGAGCCACTCCCCTGGGTTACGCCGCGGGAGGTCTCCTTCTCACGGGCGTGGTGTTCCTGCCCGGTCCGCTAGGCTTGCTGCCGACGCCAGTCTACGAGTGGGTGGGCGGGTTGCTGGGAATGGCTGTCGGCTTCGGGCTGCGCCGCCGGGCGCGATTTCGCCCGTCCACATCCGCCGCAGCTGCCGACTGAACCTGTCGCGCCGAACCAGCAGACGAGCCGTAAGTACTTATCTCACAAGGCCTTTGCACTAGGCGCGGAAGTTGCACCCGATGTGCTTACCTCCACAAGCGCCTCGTCAATGTACTGTTTTGTTTGTCGGCGACCGTGCCGAACCCACATTCTGCGCGCGGTGGGAAGCACCGAGTCGCTTCCCGGTTGGGCTCGTGTATGTGTGCCATGCGCCATCAAGCACGATATCAACGGGGTGCTCTTCAACGCCCGGAGTAACCGCAAGCTCGCGGAAGCCTGGCGGGCGTACCGCCGCAGCAAGGATCCCTACTGAGTGACATGTCAACCCGGGTGCATCGTTGTCGCTAGACCGGATGATGCGCCAGCCATTCCACGAACTTGCGAAACGCTTCTCCCCGATGGCTCACCGCGTGTTTCTCGTCAACGTCGACTTCGGCAAAGGTTCGCTGTAAATCCGCGCTGAGAAACAGTGGATCGTAGCCAAACCCACCGCTTCCCCGCGGCGCCTCCAAGATGCTGCCCACGCACGAGCCCTCAAAGATCACCGGCACCGCGGACGGTTTGGCGACACAAGCGACTGCACACCGGTAGCGCGCGCGCCGCCGCTCTGGCGGAGCACCGGCCAGGCGACGGAGCAATTCACGGTTGTTTGCCGCATCCTGGTCGTCCGACGGCATGGCGAATCTTTTGGAGCGCACGCCTGGCGCCCCGCCTAACGCAAACACTTCAATTCCCGAGTCCTCGGCCACCGTGGGCAGCCTCGAGCGGCGCGCAAAATACTCCGCCTTGCGGATGGCGTTGCCGGAAAACGAGCCTGCGTCCTCGAGCCCCTCTTCTTCTCGATGTGGCGCCAACCCTGCTTCCTCCGGAAAGATGACCCGATAGGGAATGTCTGCCAGCAACACTCGAATTTCCTGTTGCTTCCCGACGCTTCGGGTGGCGACGAGGAGCGGCGATTCTACCATTGGAGCACTCGTCGTTGTTCTCGAAACAGAGCCGCTGTCCCAAGCGCGGCGAAATCGAGCATCTGATCCAACTGCGGGCGGGCAAAGGCTTGGCGCTCCGCAGTGCTCTGCACTTCGACAAAACGGTCCGGCTCCGCCATCACAATATTCGCATCGACCTCGGCCACCTTGTCTTCCGCGTAGCTCAGGTCCAGCCGCACCTCACCATCGAGCACACCAACGGACACCGCTGAGACGAGTTCGCGAAACGGGTTCTCGACACCCAATTCCCGCTCCATCCAGGTGCACGCGTCGGCGAGGGCGACCGTGCCGCCGGTGATGGCCGCTGTCCGCGTGCCGCCGTCTGCCTGAAAGACGTCGCAGTCGACGCGAATCGTACGCTCCCCGAAGGCAAAGCTCGAAAGCGTGGCGCGGAGGCTTCGCCCAATCAACCGCTGGATTTCCGACGTGCGCCCGCCGACTCCCTGGCGTTCACGGGCGGTGCGTTCCGTCGTCGCTCGCGGCAGCATCGCATACTCCGCTGTCACCCAACCCATGCCACTCCCCCGCCGCCACCCAGGCACGTGTTCATCGACACTTGCTGTGCACGAGACGAGTGTTCCGCCCATCCGCACGAGACAGGATCCTTCCGCGTACGGATTGGTGCCCCGTTCGAGCACGACCTCGCGCAGATCGTGCGCGCCGCGCCCGTCAGGACGAGTCATCTGGGGAAACCGTCTCCGCAGCGATGGCCGGCGCCTCTGGGGGCGGGCGTTCCAGGGGACTCGTTTCGTCTTCGCCGGGCATGGTCACCCCCCACCGTCCAAAGCTCCATTTGAGGAGTGGTGGAGCCATGAACGTCGTGCCGATTACCATGATGAGGATCGCGCTGAACAGTTGGTCGGTCAGCACGCCGGTTGCGAGCCCGATATTCGCAAAAATCAATCCTACTTCGCCACGTGGCATCATGCCTAGGCCAACCGCGGCACGGTTGAAGCGTGTCCACGGGACCGACCAACCGGCGGCAAGCTTCCCCACGATGGCGATGCCTAGCAGCGCGATGCCCAAGCCCAACACAGGAAGGTTCTCCGGGTCGAGTGGGTTGAGCAGTCTCACGTCCAACTGCGCTCCAATACTCAGAAAGAAGATCGGGGTGAACACGTCGGCAATCGGCTTGATGCGTTCTTCGATGGCATCGAACTGATTCGTCCCCGAGAGGATCAGACCTCCCGCGAACGCACCGATGATCATCGCGGAACCGGCTCGCTCTGCCAGCGCGGCCAAAATCAGCATGAAGGCAAATGCCGACACGAGGAGGACGCCGCGGACCCGCATCCGGTCGACCATTTCGAAGATGGTCGGTGCGATGGCCAGTCCGATACCGACGGCCAAGACCAAGAAGCCAATAGCAATGCCCAGAGACTGCCCGACCCCCAACACGGTCACGGCGTTCCCCGCCGCGAGTGACGAGACGAGCCCGAGCAGAACGAGTCCGAGCACGTCGTCGATCACGGCTGCACCAATGATGAGCCGCGATTCGATCGAACGCATGACATCGAGATCCCGTAGCACCCGCGCCGTGATTCCCACCGACGTCGCCGTCAACGTCGCGCCAATGAAGATCGCCGTGGTATGCGTTTCGCCGAGGCTGAACTCCGGCTTGCCCAACGGCGAAAGCCACAATAACACGCCGCCAAGCATCGGCAGCACGACGCCCGTGGTCGCAACGGCGAGCGCCCCCTGCCCCACCCGAAACAGGGCCTTGAGATCCGTCTCCAAGCCAATCTCGAACAGGAGGATCACAACGCCAATCTCAGCCAAGATCTTCACGACCTCCGAGAGCTCCGCCTCGGGCGCCGTGGGAATGACGCCTAACACGCTCCCACCGAGGAGGACGCCGGCAATCAACTCGCCAAGCACGGCAGGTTGCCCAATCCGTTCGGCCGCCTCTCCCGAGAACTTGCCGGCAAGCAACATCACGGCGAGGAGCAGGAACAGCGCTGCATAGTCCGTCTCGCCGGCGGGCGCGACGGCCGCAGCCGCATCGGCTGGTACCAACGCTGCTAGGGGTGTGAGCAAGAACAGAAAGCCGCCTATGACCATGCGGTCAGTAGCTCACCGTTGCGCGGGGATGCAGCTTCACAGCCCAGCGGAAAAACGGCAGCTCAATGATCTCCTCGTAGCGGCTTTCGATCCGAATCTCCCGACCGGATTCCTGTCGTTGAATCCGGATATTCGTCTTGGCATCGGCGGGTAGACCGAGTTGGTCAACCGTTTGCTGAAGTTGTGTCCGAATCACCTCGTCGTCCATCGTCTGCGCTTGACGGCCGTGTACGTCCATCTGATCTTGAAACTTCGAGTAGTGGACGAAAATCCTCCCACCCGTCACCGCGACATACGTTCCCAGTACGACGATGGCGATGAAGAGCAGCACGCCAACCCGGGCGGCGCCACTTTCCCGCGGCCGGCGTGGCTTACCACTGTGACTGCGCGCCATCGACAATGTCATTCACCAGTTTTTCGAGCGCCACGGCGCGTCCGTCTTCCTCTCGCGGCGGATCATACTCCCCGTCAATTACCAGGCTGCTCCGCTCCCACAGCATCCGTTCTTCCCGTTGATCGTAGATCTGCACTGAGAGACTGATCTGGACGCGCCGGCGGGTCACCGCCACCGTCCCGGATTCGCCAGCGCGAAACGACAAGGGAATGTCGGCCTCGTACCGGCTGATGGTGCCCCGAACCACAGCATCCGCCGTCGATTCTGCCGACGGGCGCAAACCGAGCCGCTGCTCGATCGCCTGGTTCATCGCTTCCGCGACTTCCTGCGTGAGCCTGGGCTCCGCGCTCAGGTTGTCGAACGGAAGAATCGCCACCGTCCGGATGTGCGGCGGCAGTCCCCCGCCCGCAAATCCGTAGAGACACCCGGCGCTCGTGAGTGCCGCAAGAGCCACCCACAAGCTACGGCCGTTTCCAAATTGCCGGATCGAGTGCATTCAGCTGTTCCACCTCCTGTACCGAAAATGTCACCAGAGCAGCTTCGGTTGGAAAGCGCATAGTTGATTCGGTTGGCTCGGGGGACGCATCGGCAAAGGCAACGTCGACACGGCCCAGGATTCGGCCGGACTGACGCAACTCGACTTGCATCGCGCGATCCGGTACTTTCGTGATGACGTACGTAAGTGTGTCCCGCCCGGTGACATAACGCCAGCTCCTGATCCGCGCATCGTCCAGTCCGTACACACGAGCCGATACCGGAGGCGGTCGGGGAATGGCGAGCGCCGCCCAGAACAATGGTGCCACCGAGATGAACTTCTCCCCTTCGTCGTCCGACGTGGACCAAATGATGCTGTCCGCCACCAACATCGCCGCCCCCGACCTCCCGAACGGCGCGCGGTAGTCAAACCGAACGGAGTCGGGCGGCGCGTACCGGACGGCCGCCCGTCCAGCACTCTTACCCTGCTGTGTCTGGTACCGCCACCGAATATCATATCGCTGCAGCTCGGCGGGCAGGGCGTCCGCCAGCCACGCGTCCATCGTCGCATGGGACAGCGGTTGCATTCCTGCCGGCCCAATCGCCGGCGGGGTGCCGCGACAGCCACCGAGGAACACCACCGCCAGGAGAGCGGCGACCCGCCAGCGAAAACCGTTCATCGTTCCCTGGAATCTCAATAGTTGAAGCCAAAAAAGAAGTCGACGAAGCGACCGCCTCGTGATGAGCGTGAAAGCTGGTAGCCATCGATGTTCCCCAGATCGAAGCGAAACCCGAAATCCAAGCGCAGTACGAGGGGGAACAGGATGGGCATGCGCAACCCCAACCCGGCGCTCCCCAGCACGTCGCGGCCCTGGCTCCCTTCAGTCCACGCGCGGCCTGCATCGATGAACAACGCCCCCTGGATGCCGGGGAACCGGGCTTGTCCAAAGGGGAAACCGATAGAAACGAAGTTGGCGAGCGGGAAGCGTAGCTCCTGGTTCAGCATGTACAGCCGAGTTCCAGACACCGGGCCGAAGCGCGGATACCCACGCAGAGCCCAAGGGCCGCCAATTCCAAGGCGACGCGGCCTCGAGCCGCCTCCGTAGTATGCCATGGCACGGATGGCGTAGGCCGAGCGTTGGCCGATTCGAAAATAGCGGCGATGATCGACGGATAGGGTCCAGGCATCGAAGCGCCCGTTGGAGAGGTCGTTGGTGATGCCGGCCGTGATGTTTGTGCGCTGCCCGTCGATCGGGCCGGTCGCAAGCCACAACGAGTTGTCCTTGACATAGCTCACGAAGTTCGACGCCAGCCAGCCGACACGGCGATCACCCTCGAGGATGAAGGAGGCGAAGTCGGTGCGATCAGAGCGCTCGAGCCGGACCTGCCCCTCCACCCGCTCGTACGCGTTGAACGGCCAGCGCACGGCGCCGTATCCGCCTACCGAGGACTCCTCGAAGATCGTGCGGAAGTCTCCCTCGTAAAACAGGCCCTTCAGGCGGAACACGCCAGCCCCCCAGTTGAGGCGCCGTTTTTGATTCAAATAGAAGACCGAGCCATTGAGATTATCCAGCAACCCGCCGAGATCGCGACTTTGGAACGAGGTGACCGCCACCTGCAGCTGGTGATCGCTCAACAAATCCGAGAACAAGAACACGGCTCCCTGGGCCGAACCAATTCCTGGGGCGATCACCGCGTCGCCCGCAGCAAAATCGAGCGTAAGGCGTTTGCGATAGGGCTTGGGTGCACTCGTGAGGGCTCTTGCGTCCGACAGTTCCGGCCACGTCCAGCGCGCATCTTCGCGCCCGTCGGCGAGCGCAATGGTTGTACGGGTCGTAGCGTTCGAATCAGGGCGGGTGCGGTAGATGTTGAACGTGAAGTCATCGAATCCGGTAAACAGCAGCTCGCCGGTCGCCTCGACCCATTGGGGATCGAACGCCCCGGTCAGGGTGTTTGTTTCTCGCCAGCCTCGGCCGTGTTCGTCTACGGAGTAAACATCCGGCACACCGCCCCGGTCGGAAGAGAAGTAGATGCGTCCGTTCTCGCCCCAGCGAGGCGTCTCGTCGTTCCACGGCCCGTATGTGAGATGGCGCATCGAACCGGACGCGAGATCCAGTAGGTAGAGATTGCGAGCCCCAGTGGGCCCAAACGTCGTGCGGTCCGAGGCAAAGACCACCGTGCCCCCGTCCGGACTCACACTTGGGTCGATATCTTCGTGCCGATCCCGCGTGAGCGTGTCGAGGCGCCCGTCCGCGAGCCACAAGCGATACAGATCCGAATACCCCGACCGGGTGAGGCCGCTGAAGACAACGCTCTCACCGTCCGGCACCCACGCCGGAGATAAAACGGACACCAGGTCGGCAAACTGGTACCGGCCCACCACCTTGCCCTGCTCGAGGTCCCAAAGAAACAACGCATCCCGATCCAGGTACTTGCTCGCGAACGTGGTGATCCCGTCGCGCACATCGATCCGGGATGAAAAGGTATGGAACGACTCGAACTCCGCGGACCGTTCGCCCTTGACGATCGGTTTCCCGTCCTCCGGGCGATACCAATCGCCCGAATAGATGTTCATATAGCCCGTTCGCGGGGAGAGAAAGAGAAACCGGGGAACCGAGTCTCCGGGGGTCAGGTAGCTCACGGGACGGCTGGCGAACGATGCCAGTTTGGTCGCGGAGAGATTGAGTGGTTGCCGGTCGGTGACTTCCGGGAAGTATCGCTGCCGCATGAAGTGCCGCAGTTCGTCACTGAGCGTTTCCAGGTCCGTTCCGTAAACGCCCTCCAAAGCCTGGTCGAACGATCGGTACTTCCACAAGTCCCGATACAGGGTTTGCACGCGCCATTCGCCGTATTGCTCCGCCAGCCAGCGGTGGATCGCCCCGCCAAGTGGGTACACAATGGAACTGAACTCGTAGTTGAGCTGCTGGAGTGTCGGCACGCGGCGCTCAATCGTAACGGCGCGTAAGACCATCTCGTCCGTCGTATCCTCTCCGCCGGACCAAAACTCGGCCAAGCCCTCAGACCACCAAAGCGGAACGCGCACGCGACGCCGCCGTGGATGCCGGCGCGCGCCATCCGCGGCAACGCTGAGCTGAAACGCATGGACCAGCTCGTGACGCAGCGTGTGTCGGAACTGCGCGTAGTTGCCCTTGAAGGGCAGCGCAACGCGGGACTTCAAAAACTCGGTGACGCCGAGAATGGCTTCCGGCGGGACAAACGGGAGGATGTTCGTCTGTTCGAAATCGGCGTGGGTTGCATAGACAAACAGCGGAATGCGTTTGGTGGGCGAGTGCCCAAATTTTTGCTCGAGCACGTCAAAACTTTGTTCCGCATATATGAGCGACGCGCGCGCAAGCTCCTCTTCCTCGGGATAGTAGTAGACGTCAACATGGTCACCGGCAAGGAGCTGCCATTCGAAATCGCGATGGTGCACCTTGTTCCGACCAAAGTAGTTGATTTGTCCGAGTGCCTGGGTCGGCACGCTCAGGGCGAGGACGGTGACGAATGCAACGCCCGCACGGGTCTGTATCATCCGCGTCGCACGCTCCGGATGCGCTCTCCCTGCGTGACGCGATTCACGACCTCCATCCCCGATTCGACACGGCCGATGACAGTGTACGTACCGTCGAGGTGGGGCTGGCGGCTGTGGGTGATGAAAAATTGGCTGCCGCCCGTGTCCGGCCCGGACAACGCCATGCCGACTGTCCCCGCTTCATAACGATGTCGATTGATTTCGTCGCGCAGGGCGAACCCCGGTCCGCCTTCTCCGGCGCCGTGCGGATCGCCGTCCTGGATGACAAAGTTCGGGACGACACGATGCCACGTCCCACCGTCGAAGTAGTTCCTGTCCGCAAGCCTGAGCAGTGCATCCACTGTCATGGGTGCATCGGCCCCAAAGAGCGCGATACGGATCGTGCCCCGCTCGGTTTCGATGATGAGACGTGGAGCGGGAACGTTCTCGTCCGGCGCGACGATCAGCCGGCGTGCCATGTCGCGGTAGTCTTCGATATCGCGTCCGGTGTCGAGAGGAAACTCAGGTCCCCACAGCGCGGCGGCCGCTGGAAACGCCTCCGCAGCCGTGCGGCGCACGAGGTAGTCGTCGGCATGTGCGTGCCGGCTGAGGAACTGATCCTCGACCGCCATTCGCTCCGAAAACCCCACCTCCGCAACCGCGGCCAGCGCCTGCACGATGGCGATGCGCGCGCTACTCGTCGGATCCTGCACGCTCTCGCCGTATGCACGAACCAACAGGTCGATATCCGAACGGACCGGCTGTGCGCGCATACTCCGTGCTGCAAGGGCGCGCACGTTTGGGTCCGCATGGACAATGAGCTGGCGCGCCACGTACCGAGCCCGGAGCGAGTCGATCTCCGAGAGGGCCGCAAAGGCCCGCGCCACCACGCGGCTGTCCTCGTCCTGGGTCAGTCCTTGGGCCCACGCAATCGCCGTATCGCCGCCAATTCGGGACAGGGCATCCGCGCCGGTCGCACGGTATTGCCAGTCGTCTTCGAGGATCCACCCTGCGCTTTCGATCAGTGCCTCGTCCCGCGAGACCTGCACGAGGGCCAGAAGGGCTTCGCGGCGTTCGGCAAACGGGCCGCGGCCCACATGCTTTCGCAACACCCCGGCCGCTTCTGCACCGCCCAAATCACCCAGCGCCGCGAGCGATTGAACCCGAACATTGGGATCCCGGTCCGATGTCCCCTCGACCGCTGCTGCGGCAACATCCGGGTCGTGGTAGGTCGCAAGCGCCCGCAGTGCGTTGATCCGAACATGCGCTGCGCGGTCACGCGCAACGTCGCGAACGCGGCGGGCCGTTCCCCGACGATCCAACCCGGACGAATCCGCAAACTCGGCGGTCAGCGTACGGACCGCTAACGACCGCACCCATTCATCTTCATTGTGTAACGCATCGAGCAGCACATTTGCCGCATCAGGCGCGCGGAGTCGCGCCAACGAGTAGATGGCCCAACTTCGCGCCTCGGCGGAGCCGGATGCGGCATACTGGACGAGCAGAGCGACTGGCGCATGCCGTGCCAACCGCCAGCTTTCTTTCAGAGCCTGGAGCGCGACCTCCGGAACACTGTCTCCTCGCCCTGCCACTCCAACCCAGCGAGCCAGCAATTCCTCCGCAAACCCCGCCGCGTGCGGACCACCCAGCTTGAGGATCGACGAGACCGACTCGCGCTGAATGTCGACATGATCCGCATCTGGCGGCCGCAGCGCCACTTCGCGCAGGCGGTCCAGCGCCAGCGGATCGCCGATCAGACCCAGCCCAAATGCCGCCTCCGCCTGAGTCCGCAGATCCGGGTCCGACAGCAGATCCAGCAGCAGCGGCGTCCCGGCCGGGTTTTTGAGACGCCCGATGGTACGCGCCGCATAGCGACGGACGATCGCCTCGGGGTGGCTCGCCGCGTCCGACAGTACCTGCTCATCGAAATCACGCCGATCTTCCACCATGAGAAGTCGCCCAAGCTCGAGGATAACCGCTTCATCTTGCTCGGGTGGGCGACCGACCTCGGCCGCGAAGGCCGTGACTGTCGCGAGGGTCGCAGCGACGCTACAGACGAACGGGATCCGGAGTGGCCACCAGTTTTTGACGGACGGATACGGGGATCGTGGTGAGCGCATACTCTGAATTTACCGCGATCAACCCTGTTTGTGCCGTCGCCAGAAGGCGATCCTCCTCCGCGTGCTCGACAGCGTAACCGAATGTCACTTTGCGCGATGCTATGTTCCGGACCCAACACCGCACCACAATCGCGTCCTCATAACGGGCCGGCGAGAGAAACCGGACCGTGGCTTCGACAACTGGCAGCAGGAGCCCGCCGCGTTCCAACTCTCTATAGCTCGCGCCGCAGCTCCGCATGTGCTCGGTACGGGCAAACTCGCACCAGATCAGGTAGTTCGCGTGGTGAGCGACACCCATCTGATCGGTTTCGGCGTAACGGACCCGAAACTCGACCTTGCTGACGAAACCGGCGGTCACCCGTCGCGCCAAATGCCGAGTGCCTTGGCGCGGTCTTTTGCAGCGGGCGTCACGATGTAGCCACCGGCATCACTCAACGTCTTTCCGTTGGCTGCGAGCGCGCTGACATCCCGCTCAGTGACCAGGCCCTTGCGGGAATGCACCACGCGCCCGCCGCCACGGCGCGGCCGCCCGACGATGGTGGCTGTGTCACCGGTCTTCACGCCGAACGCTTGTGCCTCGTCGGTGTCGAGATGCACTTCCGTCGCGTGGGCGTCGCCCGCTCGGATCAAGAGATCGTGCAGCGTGGAACGCCGGTCACCGGCGCCCAGCACGAGCGTGACGAGATCGCCGTCCTTCAGGCCGAAGCGGGAAGCATCGGCGGGAGACAGGTGAATATGACGCGCCGCAATGATCGCGCCTTCTGCAAGGTCCACGGCACCCGCCGGGCCCTCGAGCCGAACCGGCGCGCTGCTTGGAAGGTCCCCGGACCGGCGGACGGGCGCGTCAACTCCCAGACGCCGAGCATCGCTTGCCGCGAGTTCCACTTGCGTGCGGGACCGTGTTGGGCCGACGATGCGCACTGCGTCGATGGCACCATTCGGTCCAACGACCCGCACGCGTTCCACTGCTGCGAACTGACCCGGCTGCGTGATGGGTCTCTCCGGAGTCGGACGCTTCCCCGCTCCGAACAGCCGCTCGAAATCGAGTGCGCTCACATGAATGTGGCGGTTTGAGATAGCGACGGGGACACTGCGATCTCGAGATGCGCCCCTCGCCGCCGTCGCACCCGCGCCCCCGGGGAGCGGAGACGGGGCCCGGCCGGCTGCTGCGCCACGCGAGGCAGCGACTACAGCGTCGTACGCGGGGCGGTGGCTCCCGGACCGCGTCTTGCGACCTGTGATTGGGGCGACGTCACTCAGCGCCTGAGCGCCCCCTGCCCAGGCCGGTAGGGCGCCAGGCGTCGGGCCCGCGGGGGGCTCAGGACGGACAGGACCCGGAATCCAGCTCTTATTCGCCAGAAGCTCCGCGATGCGGGCCGCGAGTGCCTGAATCTCTTCTGGAGTCATCTACTCAGTGCCGGCGCGCCGCGCGGCGATCGGCCAAGAATCGTTCGACCGCCCGCGCGATTTCGTCGCTCGCGTCGCTCGCGACACGCGACGACGGCGTCCGGTCTCGCGCTGCATCCGAAAGCTGCGGCGCATCAGGATCGACATACGGCTTCGTTTCGTACGCCAAACGCTTGACGTTGATCAAGTGCAGCGGCGAGATATTGTCGCTGGTCGACGAACCGCCCCAGGAGCCCGGGCCTAACGTCATCGCCGGATCGAGACCGGTGGTTCCTCCGACAGCTCCAAGCGTACACATCGTATTCACGAGAATGCGGAACGCGGGTTTCTCTTCGAAGAAACGGTTGATTACGTGCTCGTCGTTGCTGTGAATGACCAGGGAGTGGCCGACCCCACCAAACTGGAGGAGTTCGATGCTCCGTTCGCAGCACGCCTCCCACCCCTCCTCCACATAAAACGCCAGCACCGGCGACAGTTTCTCTCGCGAGAAGAACTCCTGCGGGCCTACCGCACTACACTCGGTGACCAGGATACGGGTGTCTGCCGGAACTGAGATCCCCGCACGCTGGGCGATGGCCGTGGCGGGCTGGCCGACGATTTCGGTGTTGATCCCGCCGGTTCTCGGGTCCTGCATCGCTCGCTGAAGCCGGTCTCGATCGTCACCGGTAACGAAGACCGCCCGCTGCCGCGTCAGCTCGCCCCGGACCTCTCGTTCCACCGGGCGGTCGCACACCAAGGAGTTCTCGGCCGAACACAACAGCCCGTAGTCAAAACTCTTCCCCGCGACAATATCGGCGACCGCCTTCGGAACGTTTGCCGTACGTTCAACGATCGCCGGCGCGTTCCCCGGCCCGACCCCGTACGCCGGCTTCCCGGAACTGTACGCCGCCCGCACCATCGGCGACCCGCCGGTGGCGAGAATGATCGCGGTCTCGCGATGCCGCATCAGCTCATTCGTCCCCTCGATTGTGGGCGTCGTCATCGAAAGCACGAGGTCTGGCGGTGCACCCGCGCGTCTTGCCGCTTCAGCGAGAATCTGAGCGGTTTCGACGACGCACTGTGTCGCCCTTGGGTGCGGCGACATCACGATCGCGTCACGTGCTTTGACCGCTATCAGCGCTTTGTAGATCGCCGTAGACGTCGGATTGGTGGTGGGAATGAGCGCCGCCACGACGCCCATGGGAACGGCCAACTCGCGAACCCGCTTCTCGGGGAACTCCCGCACCACGCCGCAGGTCTTGAGTGGCAGGATGAAACGCCGAACATCGACCGCGGAAAACAGATTCTTAATGACCTTGTCTGCGCGCTTGCCCATTCGGGTTTCATCCACCGCCGAACGTGCGAGACGCTCCGCTGCATCCTCCGCTGCACGTCCCATGGCGTCCACGATTCGGTCAACCGTCTCCTGATCGACATGGGCAAACGCATCCGCAGCCGCTCGGGCTTGCCCGATCAGATCCCTCGCCTCTTGAATCGACTTGAGGTCACGATCCATAAGCGTCTAAACAACAAGCGGTTATAGCAGTCCTAACTTTCGAAATCCAGCCAGGATCTCGTCTCTACCCGCACGGGCCAGCGAGCGCCCCTTTATCGGGAAGTCGGCAACTTTGCGCGCCTCTCGGCGCAGCTCGACCACCTTGAGGTCCACCAATTGGGCCCGGCCGGGTGCGCGGGATACGTCTCGAGGCTGGTCACCGGGTGATCCGGTTCCGGCTGCAGGATCCTCGAGGCCATCCAGGTCGATATAGGGTTGCGGGATGACGTGCACCGAGATCAGGTGACCGACCCGGTCCGCGGCAGCGGCCCCGGCATCGACGGCCGCCTTTACCGCAGCAACGTCGCCGCGGAAGAACACGGTGACCAGGCCGGCGTCGGCGTATTCCTTTCCCAGGAACTCGACAGCCGCCGCCTTGGTGCCCGCGTCACCAGCTTCGATAGCGCCGACCAGTCCGCGGGTCTCGATCATGCCGAGCGCCCGCCGGGACCTGGGCACGAGTTACGCTCCGGCGGGGCGCGGTATGAGAATCAACTCGAGGTCGTCGTGGGGCCGCGGAATGACATGGACCGATACCAGCTCGCCGACTCGCTCTGCCGCCGCTGCGCCCGCATCGGTTGCGGCCTTCACCGCTCCCACGTCTCCCCGAACCATGACCGTGACGTACCCACCACCGACCTTCTCCTTACCCAACAACTGCACTGGAGCCGCCTTCACCATCGCATCGGCGGCCTCGACCGACCCGACCAGGCCACGCGTCTCGATGAGCCCTAGGGCGTTTTCAGACGACATGAATCAGATCTCCTGGAACTGGGAGCATTTGGGAGCACGGGGTACCTACACGGGAGCAAGATAAGATGCTCCCGCGCGAAAAGTCAAACGCCACAGGAGGTTGCGGCCCTGACAAGCGGTCTCGTATGTTGCTGCACCATGCCACCCACCGCTGCCGTGGTCGTGTCCGACTCCCACCTCACCTACTCCGATCCGGGCGAGGTTACACGACGATTCCACCGCTTTCTCGCAGCGGTCCCGGACATAGGGAGCCACTTGGTGATCAACGGCGACCTATTCGAATTCTGGTTCGAGTACCGGTCGGTCATTCCCAGAGGCGCCTTTGCCACCCTGGCCGCGCTCGAGCAAGTCCGGCGGGCCGGAACTGCCATTACGGTGCTGGGAGGCAACCACGACCGCTGGGGAGGCGATTTCTGGAACCAAGAACTCGACGCGCAATTTCACCAGGACTCGGTCGAGATCGAGCTGGTGGGATGGCGCTGTCTGGTGACTCACGGCGACGGCATTGGTTGGGAGACGTGGGGAGGCCGCCTGCTTCATCGGATCGTCCGCAGCCCCCTCACGATAGGCGCGTTTCGCCGCATTCACCCGGACTGGGGGCTCGCACTCGTAAGGCGATTCTCCGGACTGCTCGGGGGTAGACGCGCCGACACCCACCTGATTGCGCGCTCCGTTGCGTCACAGGCAGACTACGCTCGA
>JBFHWR010000037.1:0-16464 GCA_041599395.1 Gemmatimonadales bacterium
ACGGGAACCTCATGGTTCGCCGGTTTCACAACGACCCGCGAATCGCCAGCACCGAGTTGGTGTTGTTCGAGCAGGCGCCGCGACACGTCCCCGTCGAGCGGCGATTGCTCCCCGAGCAACGCACACAGCAGCCCGTGCGGCCTCCGGTAGCGATCGAAGAATGGCTGGTCCCACTGCGAAGCCCAGTGCCACAAGTGCATGCCCTGTCCAACCGTCGGGTCAGTGTGCTGCTGACCGCCAGAGGCGGAGGCCAGACCCGGTGGCGCAAGGTGGCCCTCACTCGCTGGCGCCCGCAGCCGTCAGAAGACACGTGGGGCACGTGGATGTACCTCCGCGATCTCGACACCGGGGCCGTGTGGTCGGTTGGGTACGAGCCGACGCGCGTCGAACCCGACGCGTACGAAGTGCACTTTGCGCCGCACATGGTTGAATACTCGCGGCACGATCACGGTATTGCGATCCGCATGAACGTGACGGTGCCGCCGAGCGACGACGTCGAGATCCGGCGCGTGACGATCGTGAACGACTCGGACCGCCCGCGGCACCTGGTGTTGACCAGCTACGGCGAAGTGGTGCTCGGCGACGATGCGCAGGACCGGCGGCATCAGGCGTTCAACAAGCTCTTTGTGCAATCGGGGCAAACGGCGAATAACGTGCTCGTGTACGAACGCCGGCGCCGTGCGGCCGATGAGAAACCGCTGTTTCTCGCCCACGGAGTGACCGTCCACGACGTCCGGAAGGTGGAGATCTCCGGCGAATGTGATCGAGAGGCCTTCCTCGGTCACGCCGGTGCGCGACGCGCGCCCGCCGGGATCCACGATACCGGGGCCCGCCTCTCGGTTGCCAAGGGCGCCACGCTCGATCCGATCTTCTCGTTGTCGTGCAAGATCGAGATCGACCCGAACGCGGAGGTCATGCTCGTGTTTGTGACGAGCGTCGGACGGGCCCGGTCGGAGGTGCTCGCCGCGCAAGACAGCTACCGGTCCTTGACGAGAGTCGACTGGGCCTTCGACCAAAGCCGGTCGCATGCCGAGTTCGAGCTGCACGAACTCGGGCTCCAGACGGACGACGTTCGCCTGTTCCAGGAAGTGCTCTCAGCGCTGCTGTATCCGTACCACGGGCAGCGATCGCCCATCACGACACTTGCCGGGGATTGGGGTTCGCGGTCCCACCTGTGGGCGCACGGCATTTCCGGCGACCATCCGATTCTCTTGGTACATGTGGGTCAATCGGATGAGCTCGACGTGGTGCACAAAGTGCTGAAGGCACGAAGGTACTGGCTGCGGCGTCATCTGCGGGCGGACATCGTGATCGTCGACGAAGAGTCCACGGTCTATCTGCAACCGCTGCACGAGCGATTGGAAAAGGCCATCGTTGACAGCGGAATCGATCCGTCGAGCGCCCACGACGGGGTCTACCTCTTGAGCGCTGCGCAGTTGGATGCCGCCGACCGAGCCGTGTTGGAACATGCGGCCCATGTCGTTCTCAATACCGGCAAAGGGTCGCTCGAATCGCAGCTTCGACAACTGCAGCATGCGCCGCACACGCTGCCGCGGTTCGTGCCGGTGCCGTCACTCCCGCCGGCATCCGAGGCCGCCGTTGCGGTGGAACGACCCACGGATCTCCAATTCGCCAACGGGCTCGGCGGCTTCAGCCCGGATGGGCGGGAGTACGTCATTCATTTGGAAGCCGGAGAACACACGCCCGCACCCTGGATAAACGTCATTGCAAATCCGCAGTTCGGATTCCTCGTGTCCGAATCAGGTGGCGGGTATTCGTGGGCGGAGAACAGCGGTGAAAACCGGCTGACGTCGTGGCACAACGATCCCGTGTCGGACGATCCGAGTGAAGTGCTCTACGTGCGCGACGAAGAGACCGCCAAGGTCTGGTCGCCAACTCCCAAGCCTGCAGGGGACGACACAGCTTATCAGATCCGGCACGGCGCCGGCTACACCGAGTTTCACCACGCCAGCAACGGTCTCGAACAGCGGATGGTGGTGTTCGCAGCAAAAGACGAACCGGTCAAGCTCGTTCGATTGACCGTGCGTAACCTCCGTCACCGGGCGCGCCGGCTCACGGCGACCTACTTCGCGGATTGGGTGCTCGGCACGTCACGGGAGGCGACGGCCCCGCATATCGTCACTGAATACGATGGTGAATCGGGCGCCCTGCTCGCGCGTAATCCGTTCCACGACACGTACGGAACGCGCATCGCGTTTCTCGCCGGGAGCCGAATGCCCCACGGGTTCACGAGCGATCGCGCTGAGTTCATGGGGCAAGAGTCGGATCTCGCGAGGCCTCCGGGCCTGGATCGGATCGGGTTGACCGGCGCGAGCGGAGGCGGGCTGAATCCCTGCGCCGCGCTCCAGCTCCACGTTGACCTGCCGGCGGACGGTCAGGCCGAGGTCCATTTCATGATCGGGCAGGGGCGAGACCGTGACCAGGTCACGCGTTTGGTCGAGGCCTATCGGCCCGCCGCTGCGGTTGAGAGCGCGCTCGACGAGGTCCGCGCCGCGTGGGCCGAGCGACTTGGCGCGCTGTCGGTATCCACCCCGGACCCGGCGATGGACGTCATGCTGAACGGTTGGTTGTTATACCAGACGGTCACGTGCCGCCTCTGGGGACGCTCGGGCCTCTATCAATCAAGCGGTGCGTTTGGGTTCCGGGACCAGCTTCAGGACGTGATGGCACTCGTCACGACGTGGCCCGACGCCGCGCGGGCGCACATTCTCGAAGCCGCGCGGCACCAATTCATCGAGGGCGACGTGCTGCACTGGTGGCACCCCGAAACGGATCAAGGCGTGCGAACACGCTGTTCAGATGATTTGGTATGGCTCCCGTACGTGACGGCTCATTATGTCGCGGCCACCGGCGATGACAGCATCCTCTCGGAAGAGGTGTCGTTCCTGCAAGGCCCTCCTCTGGGAGCGACCGAGCACGAGCGGTTCGGCGCGTTTGACGTCGCTCACGAAACCGGGTCGCTCTACGAGCATTGTCTCCGCGCGTTCGAGCAGGCGATCACCGCCGGTCCGAGGCAGCTCCCGCTCATTGGAACCTGCGATTGGAATGACGGATTCAGCCGGGTCGGCATCGAGGGGCGTGGCGAGAGCATTTGGCTGGCGTGGTTTCTTCACGCCGCGCTGATGAAGTTCGCCCCGCTGTGCGAGCGCCAGAACGAGTTGGACCAAGCCCAACGGTTTCGCGACCAAGCAGATTTCTTGAGACGGGCGGTGGAGGCGGAGGGGTGGGACGGCGAGTGGTATCGTCGGGCATACTACGACGACGGAGAGCCGATCGGCTCCGCGCAGAGCGACGAGGCGCAGATTGATTCCATCGCGCAGTCGTGGTCGGTGCTCTCTGGCGCCGGAGACAGCGCGCGCGTGCGTCAAGCCATGGCGTCGGCGCTCGATCGTCTCGTGCGGCGCGACGAACGCCTCATCCTCTTGCTGACGCCTCCGTTCGACAGTACCGATCGCGATCCGGGTTACATCAAGGGGTACCCGCCCGGGGTGCGAGAAAACGGCGGCCAGTATACGCACGCGGCCATATGGCTCGCGTGGGCGGCGGCACAGCTGGGAGACGGCGACGAGGCGCATGCGCTGTTCCGTCTGCTGAACCCAATCCACCACGGCGACGATCCTGCAGCGGCACTGCGGTACCGCGTTGAACCGTATGTGGTCGCCGCGGATGTGTACAGTGAACCGCCACACACCGGTCGGGGCGGCTGGACGTGGTACACCGGTTCCGCCGCTTGGCTCTACCGATTGGGTGTCGAGGGGCTGCTGGGCGTCCGCAAGGTGAACGACGCCGTGGAGATCGACCCGTGCATCCCCAAAACCTGGAGTGGTTTCCAGGCGATCCTGCGGCGCGGCCGCGCGGAGTACCGCATCACGGTGGAGAATCCCGAGCGCGTGAACCGCGGCGTGTCGGGCATCGTCCTCGACGGTCGGGCGATTGCCGTCGATCCCGTTCCCTTGGTCGATGATGGTCGGGTTCATGAGATCGTTGTTCGGCTTGGCAAGCGTGGTGTGAGCGAGCCGCGGGGAGACGATGATCCTTCCGAGAGACGTGCGGTGCAGACGGGGGCTCAGGTCCGGGAACAGTAACGCGCAGAAACTTATTGTTACTTCCGTCGTAGTGTCCTCACACGGTTTCTTGCACGCTCCCAACTCTCCTCATTCGACGGAATGTGGCCGCTTGGCCGGCGGAAGGGAGGCATTCCGAAGCAACAACGGCGTGATGCCGTGATAATGTGACAGGAGGAACCATGTTGGCGCTCGAAGAGAAGAACGACGTTCGCCCTTTGTGTCCGCATTGCGCCGTGAGCCTGGACACCCTGTGGTTTCAAGAGCTCGCGGGCGTATTCGGGAAGCGTTACCTATATTTCTGTTCCCATTGCTCCAAGGTCCTCGGTATTTCTCATCGGAAAGGGTTCTGGATGGGTTGATCATGGAAAAAGGGCGCATGATATCTCTCGAACTGTCCGCATCGGATGCCGGCGTCCTAGCCGAGGCGCTGGAGAGCTACTTGTCAGACCTTCGGATGGAGATCGCCGATACGGACAGTAAGGATTTTCGCGATGGGCTGAAGGCGCGGAAGGAGGTCCTCGTCAGGGCGCTCGAGGCTCTCCGTCGCTAGCACAGCGGCGAAACCGCAACCGGGTGGCCGTCGCTGACGGTTGCGATGCCTGGCGCGTGATCTGGTGTAGGGAGGGTGTACGTCGGTAGACAACTTTCTCTTGATTTCCGGAGGGACGAGCATGTCTCGCAAATTGTTTTCTGTTCTCACAGTGGTCGGTGCGGTCGCGTGCGCATCCGCGGGAGGGCCGGTCTACGAGTTCGGGCCGAGTGAAGGTCCGCTTCGGTATGATGCGAACACGTATGCACTGCTGAACGTGGAAACACCGGATGGCGAGATGGTATCGCGGGATACGGTGCGGAGTACCCTGGTTCTCGACATCGGTTCGGAGAATCAAGCAGGGCGCAGTGTGTCCACCCAATTCGAAGCGCTCGAGATCAAGGTCACCGGCAGCATGGCGAATGTGCGTCTCGAGGGAACCGAGTTGGTCGGCAAGCCGTTTCAGGGCACGTTGAAACACGACGGCACGATTGAAGTGAGTGACGCGCCGGATACCCCGCGAAGCCTGCGAGATCTGTTCGATCCGGCGGCGCTGTTCGCCGAGCTGCTGGTGCCGCTTCCGCCCGACGCCGACGCGGGCGCTCAGTCGTGGCCGGTCCAGACGACGGTGACGTCCGAAGCAGGGTGGACCCTGAAATCGCGCTTCGACGGGACCGCACGCTTTGCCGGTGATACGACCTGGAACGGTCAGTCAGCGCGCCTGATTGTGTCCGAAGGGAAGTTCGAGTTGGAAGGGAAGGGCATGCCGGCTGGCGCCCCAAGCGAAGTCGAGATGAGTATGAGCGGCACCTCGACGCGCCGTTACGTATGGGATGCTATGCGGGGAGTCATGCTCGCCTCGCGCAACGAAACCAGTGCCGAGGGCATCGTCGTCGTGTTGGACTTCGACTTGGCCCTGCCGACGAGGGCCACGAACGTGCAGGAGGTCATGCTCCGTCGCTGATAAGCCCGGCGGTATCGGCAGCGCACACCCGGCTTCGGCCGGGTGTGTCGTAGGTGACACTTTGCTCTCGTTCAGGTACCGGAGCGTGCGACCCCGCCGGTCCGCAGGGCTCGAAGCTCGGCGAGCGTCCGCGCGGTGACGGTTGCCCGCGCGGCCCAGAACTCCGAAAGCACGTTCGGTTGATACGCACTGCGCATGTGCTTCCGGGTCCAGTCGTTCGCTTCCGACTCGAGCCAAGCCCACGTGGCCTCGGGATCTTGATCCAACAGCGCGTTGAGCGCGAAGCGGCGTTCCCCAGCCCGGAGCGCAAGTCCGGTCGTGCGCGCGGCGCGCGACAGGTCGGCTCGCGTGAGGATCATCCCGCTTCGGACCGGCACGAGGAGGCTTGCGAGAAACGCCTCGCGATCTGCGTCTCGGGGCGTGGGAGACGGTGGCGCCTCACGCAAATGCAGGGGAAGACCGGGAATGACGTCCAGGCGTTGCGTCTCGACGGCGAGCACGTCCTGGACCAAGCGGGCCCACGCCTGATAGGTGGGCGGCGCGTGACTCGCAACCTTCGTGAGATATGGCGGTAACCAGCAGAGGAGGTGTTCCCAGAAAAACGCCGTGCGCGCGCGGCTGATCGCCTGACGCCGTGTCGTGTCGTGCTCCGCAGCCTCACCCTCAACCAACGATGCAAGCTGCGCGAGCATCACGGCCAAATGATCCGGCTCGGCGGGCGGCGATTCACCGAGCGCACGCCAGAACCCTGCAATCCGGTCGCGCGCTTCACCGCCAAGCATCCCCTCCGCACCGACGTACACCGAGGCGTAGGGATAGAGCTGCAGCACGAACAACTCGGTGTACTCCGACGCCGTTGGGGCGGCGCCGAGTTCGAGCAGATCGGTCACGCGAGCGGTTTCCGGCCGCGGCGGTTCGGCAAGGAGGGCAAGCGCCCGCAGCAGTTCGATGGTGCTACTCCACGCCGGCGCCCACCGGCTGCGGCGGGCTGGGAAGTTGGTACACCTCTTTGGCCGGTTTGAGCGGCCTCAGCAACCAGTACGGACGTCTCGTGTGGTCGGGCGAATGCGCGTGCGCCGGTCGCGTCTTCGTCAACCACTGGCGGTATACGTCGTGGGCCTTCTTCGTGTCCACCGCAACGTCACCCGCCTCGTCTCCAGGCCCTGCGAGACGAACCCGCACGGCTTGGTGCCAGCAGTGTTGTCCGGAGATTGGATCCGGGTGCACGGGGAACGTGAGGTTTTGATGCACGCCCACGTCGGTCCACCAGATGCGACGGGTGTCGGGGTCGCTCGAACTGAACGGCGCGGCACCCGTCTTTCGTTTCAACCCCCACTCGGTGCCGCGGTGATCGAGCCCTACCGTTGCGGTGTTTTGACGGTGCCCCACCTCGTGCAGCTTCCACCGACCCATGTGATGGCTGCACGCAACGACGCCGGGGCGAATCCCCTCGGTGACCCAGGCTTTCACCACGAAGTGTCCGATCTCGGTCTCGACCCGCACCAGGTCGCCGGTCCGGACCGGGAGCGAGGCGGCGTCCCGCGGGTGAATCCACAAGGGATTGGTGTGCGCGATCTCATCGAGCCATTTTGCATTTGCGCTGCGTGTATGGATGTGCACGGGGAGCCGGAACGTTGAAATCAGTATCTTCTCGTCGGGTGCGAGTCGCTCCTGGTGAACGTGACTCTTCATGTACACCGGCAGGGCGATTTCCGGCCATCCCCACGCCGCCAGAGTCGGCGAGAAAAACTCGAGGCGGCCACTCGGTGTGGGGAACCCGCGCAGCGTCTTGCCGTCGACGTTGACGCCCACCGGGCGGCGTCCGTCGTCATCCGTTTCCGGACTGGGCTGAGGAACGATGTTTGGCGACTCCGGTTTGGGCGCCCGCGTGTAGACGCGGCCATAGCGATCTTCCCGTACGTCTCGGAGTTCGTCCTGCGCCACCTGCTGCTCGTACACCGCGCCCACCGCGCGCTGGACTTCGAAAGCGCCGTACCGCCGCATGAACTCCAGCGGCGTCAACCCCTCGGCAGCGGCACGCTCGGGGAGTCCCGGAACCGAGTGCTCGAACGCGAACGCGTAGTACTCATCGATCGACAGTTTCTCCCCCGGGTGGTGCTTGGATTCGACAAACTTGCGAATCCCGAGAAATCCGTCAGGATCGATGCGCCACGTGAGGTCTATCCAGAACTCGTTTTCTTCCCACACTGCCCCCGGATTGACGTCGCGAGTGTCCGTCACGGTTTGGCCAATTCGCTCCCGCATCGCACGCAAGACCGGTTGGCGGAAGCCGATCCACTGCGCGTCGTGGGTCTCGTACGAGTGCATGTCGTGTCGTTCCGAACCGTGCCCCATTGGCAACACGTAGTCCGCGAAGTACGCTGTCTCGTTCCATGTGGGAGTGAGCGCGACATGCAGTCCCACCAGTTGCTCGTCCGTGAGGACTTCAATCCAGGAGAATCCATCGGGATTGGTCCACACGGGGTTGTACACGCGGGTGAAATAGACCTCGAGCCGTCCGCGGCCTTCCTTCAAGAAATGCGGCAACAGAAACGACAGCTCGTTCATGGCGAGCGGATATTCCGCCGGCCAGGTCAGGTCGTTCCACACCTTGGGATGAGGAGGAGTGTGGATCGGTTTGGGGACGAACTTGTTCCACGCGTTGGGATAGGTCCCGCCGTCGGTGGCTACCGCGCCAAGCAGGGCGTTCAAGAAAAAGAGCGTGCGTGAGACCTGCCAGCCGCCTTCGTTGCCGGCGGCCGCGCTCCGCCAGTTGTGGGTGGCGAGCCGCGTTCCAGCGGTCGCAATCGTCTTGGCAATCTCTTCGATCTCGCTCGCATCCAATCCCGATTCGCGAGCGGCAAACTCGAAGGTGTACTCCTGATACAGCTCCTTCAGCGCGCGCTCGAAGTTCTCGAAGGTCGGCGCTGCGCCGGGTCGTTGCGTTTCCAGATATTCTCGCCAGTTCCACCACCGCCGTACGAATTCGCGATTGTACAATTCGTGGTGAATGAGATGGTTGGCTATCGCGAGCAGCACCGCGGGTTCCGAACCCGGGTACGACGGCAGCCAGTGATCGGCGTGTGTGGCCGTATTCGACAACCGCGTGTCGAAAACGATGAGCGTTGCGCCGTTTGCCTTGGCTTCCATCACGCGCTGAGCGTGCGGATTGAAGTAGTGACCGGTCTCCAGGTGTGCCGAGACCAGCACGATGACTTTTGCATTGGCGAAATCCGGGCTGGGCCGGTCGTATCCGAACCAGAACTGGTAGCCTGCCCGTCCGTTGGAGGAGCAGACGTTGGTGTGCGAGTTGTGCCCGTCGACGCCCCACGCTGCGAGGATCCGTTCGGTGTAGCCATCCTCACCGGGCCGGCCGACGTGATACATGATCTCATTCTGGCGTTGTTCCTGAAGGGCGCTGCGTATCCGTCCGGCGATGTCATCGAGCGCCTCGTCCCAGGTCACCTGTGTCCATGCGCCCTCCCCGCGGCGTCCTGCCCGCTTGAGCGGGTACAGAATCCGGTCGGGATCGGTGACTTGGTTGAGGGTGGCGGGGCCTTTGGCGCAGTTCCGGCCGCGCGAGCCGGGGTGTTCCGGATTGCCCTCGAACTTCTTGACCTGGAGCGAATCGCGGTCGACGTATGCCAGCAAACCGCAGGCCGACTCGCAGTTGAAGCACGTGGTTGGGACCAAGGTGAAATGCTTTTCCTTGCGTTCCGGCCAAGCCCGCGAATCCAGCTCGACCCAATCGTCCCAGCGCTCCTTGGGGGGGAACGATGCCAGGTGGATCCGGCTGGGTCCGGGGTAAAATGTTTCGCCACGCCGTTCGGTCTCGTCGCGTGCAGCTTGAACTCGCTTGTTCAGATCGTCGAGCGTCATATCACTACCTCAGGCGAGCGGGACGGCTTGGCCTGCCTGGACAAACGCGTGTTCGTGCGCCAGCAGGCCGGCAAGGGCGAGCGGAATCGCAATCATGCCCAGAACCGGCGCCGCCGCGCCCGCAAGGACGCCGACGATCCCGGCCCAGAAGAACCATGCGTACCGCCCGCGCACCATCTCCCACGTCGCAAGCTTTGCGTGTGCGGTTGGGTGCGTGACGGTGACTTCACCCAACACCAAGAGCAAATGGAGCATGCTGCTGACTGAGAGCAGCCAGACGACGGCGGGGACCAAGGTCGGCTCCAGCCATGCGGCGAACGGCAGAATGGCGGCGCTTCCGGCCAGGCCCGCTTGCACCACGAGGTGTGGCGGGAGCAGCGCGCTCTGCCACAGGTCGCGCGCCTTTGCCTGTGCAAACAAGTATGCCGTGTATGCGGCCGTGAGAACGGCCAGAGGGAGCCCAACGACCACGAGTCCGGCCTGCAGTCCGGTCGATTGTATGAGGCTTCCCATGAAGTGAAGTGCCAGGACCAGAGCATAGCCGCCGATGATGTATCCGCCCTTGACGAGCCAACTCTTCCGTTGCGACCGTGTGAACAGCATGTAGAAGCGCTCGGGGTGCTCCAGGTCCCAGATCAGCAACGCACCCGTTGCCGCGAGAAAGAACCCCGCCAGCACCGGTACCACCCACTGCCAGAGTGGGCTCGACGCGAGGATTCTGCCGCTCCCCAACAAGATGAGGGGAACCAAGTACGCCCCCGCTGCGATGCCCTTGGTCCACGTGTACAGACTGACTCGCCAATCCCACGGCGCCGTGTGAGGGACGTCGTACCCCAGGATGGCGGCCGCGACGGTGTTTCCCTGCTGTGGATGGCCCGACACGACGGTCTGTGTGCCGCTGGGCTGTTCACTCCACATGAACAAGCCTCCGTCCGGCCGCGCCGCCGCGATCGGGTCGAGCGTTGCCTGATGCGCGCCTTTGTAGAACAGCTTGGGGCGCGTTTCCTTTTCCGGGCGGCGCACCGTCACCGGCTCGCGCTTCACGACACGGGCAACTCGGGACGTCGCATCATTTAGGTCTCCGACAATGATCGCCTCGGTGGGACATACGACGACGCAGGCCGGCTCCAATCCCATGTCGATCCGATGTGCGCAGAAGTTGCATTTTTCAGCAGCGTGATCGTCGGGGTTGATGAAGATGGCATCGTACGGGCATGCCGCGATGCACGCCTTGCAGCCTATACAAATGGATTTGTTGAAGTCGACGATGCCGTCCGGCCGCTGATACATGGCGCTGGTGGGACACGCCGTGGCGCACGGGGCGTCGTCACACTGGTTGCACCGCGTGACCTGGAACGCCCGCCGGCTCGACGGAAACGCGCCGATGTCCACGTATTTGACGTACGTCCGGTTGACGGAGAGCGGCACGTCGTTTTCCGATTTGCAGGCGGTACTGCAGGCGTGGCACCCGATGCATCGCGTGTGATCGATGACTTTCGCCCATTGCACGGTATGTGCTGCCGCTGCCACGTGGATCACCACCGCCTCCGGTTAGCCGCGTTTGCCGTCTGCAAGAGAAACCGCATGGGGGGTGTGTCGGCACAATGTCTGGCGATCGGCTGGCTCGCACAAGGGTGCCGCGCCCGTCGCGGTCGAGCCGCTCGCGATTTACTGGAAGAGATCACGATCCAAGACCCGTTGGAGAATTCGCCGTGCCTGGGGCTGCATCGCGGAGACACTCACAGTCAGTCCGGCTTCTTCGGCCTCCTTGGCGACGTTCTTGATCACGAGGGCGCCGGTGTAGTCGATGCGGCCCAGCCGGCGAAGGTCGATCACCAGCCGCTCGGCTTGCGGATGCTCGGCGAGCTTCTCGATGAGGGCTGCTTCGAGGCCGGGAGCCGACGCGAAGAACAGCACGCCCAGCGGCTCGAGCCGGAGCGTGCCGTGCTCATAGCGCGAGCGGACGTGCACGCGCAGCTCCCGCCAGAGGTGAATCAGCACGGCGAGTCCAACGCCGATGATCACGGCCCGCTCGATTTGCGGCGAGAGCGCAACGGTGAGCATGAACGTGGCCCATCCCACCAGCGCTTGCGGGTAGGAGTGGCGTACGAGCTCGAACAGCGGCCGGATCGCGATCAATTTCAGTACGGCGGCGATGACCGTTGCGCCGAGCACGGCCCGGGGGAGCGCCGAGAGCACCCCGGCGACCGGCAGGAACGCAAGCACCACCAGACCTGTGAAGGCACCGCTCCAGCGCGTCTTGCCTCCCGCCAAGCGATTGATGGAGCTGCGAGAGAATGACCCGCCCACGGGGAACCCGCCCGAGATCGCGGACGCAATGTTGGCGACTCCCTGGCTCGTGAATTCGCGGTCCGGGCTCCACGGTGTCCGGTCTTG
The DNA here is from genome assembly GCA_041599395.1 of Gemmatimonadales bacterium. Classification (GTDB taxonomy): domain Bacteria; phylum Gemmatimonadota; class Gemmatimonadetes; order Gemmatimonadales; family GWC2-71-9; genus JBFHWR01. Next base: position 11,858 of record JBFHWR010000037.1, read on the forward strand.
CGCCGCGAATGTCCGCGCGATGGCGGCTGGTTCCGCGAACCCAACCAACGCAATCACGGCGCCGGGGACGAGCAGACTCCACGTCGCGCTCCAGGGGAGGTCGAGCGTGAACGGCGGCAGGGCTTGCGGGATGTCGCCGACAACGGGTCCCCCGTATCCAGCCACGTGGCTGAAGGCGATCCCGATGACGACGGCCACCAAGACACCCGGAAACAGCGGGTGCATTCGTCTGCCGGCGAGAACCAGCGCGAGCGTGATGATGCTGAGCGTCAGCGAGGCAGGTTCCCACTGCCTGATGTGGATGACGGCCCACCACGCGCGGCCGATGAGGTCTGTTTCCGGCGTGACGACTCCGAGTGCCGTGGGCAACTGTGACGAGACGATGAGGATGCCTGCGGCGGCCGTGAACCCCTTGAGCATTGGCTGGGACATGAGGTACGCGACCCATCCGGCGCGAACCAGTCCGAGCAGGGTGCGAACGAATCCCACCACGAGGGCCAACAGCGCGGCGAGCGCGACGTAGTCACGCGTTTGCGGTTGGGCGAGGCCCGCGAGGGCGCCGAATGTGAGGATGCTCGTCATCGCGACGGGTCCCGTCTGCAGGTACGGCGACGAGACGAAAAACGCCGCGGCAATTGGCGGGAGGAGCGCGGCGTACAGGCCGATGTATGGGGGGACGCCTGCGAGTTCGGCGTAGGCCAGCGACTGCGGGATCAGGACGAGCGCCACGCTGAATCCGGCGACGGCGTCGGCGAGCTGGGGTCTCGCCCAGCGGGGAACGGAGGCTGGTGCGGCCGGCACCTAGCGGAGCGGGGAGAGGACCAAGCAGCAGTGGCCGGTTAGTACTCGCCGGTCGCCCGTTTCGGATGCTGCTCGAGATAGTGCTGGATCTCCAACACCTCGGGTAAGTCCGCGTCCGCCCGGTGCCACACCATGCCGAGTGCCTCGTATGCTCGGAGGGCGCGGTCTGTCTCGCCGGCTGCCGCTGCAGCGCGTGCCAGTCCGAATAACGTGAGCGCGCGTTCTGGCGTACGCGCGAGTGCCAGCTCGAACTGTCGGCGTGCATCCGCCGGGCGGTTACGCTCGAGGAGCAGCTCCCCCAGCAGCTCGCGCGGCGGTTTCACGGTCACGGGTGGTCCGAAATCGAACGGCAGCGTTTCGTCGAGTGCGGCGGCCTGCTCCAGCTCGGCGAGCGCCGCGTCGTGTTTTCCTCGTTGATACCAGATGACGGCGCGGAGCGTGCGTTCGAGCACCTCTGCCGTTCCGAGTGCGCTTGGCGAGATGGTGCCTGGCTCTTTGCGCTGAGCCGCGCGACGTGACTCCATGATCTCGAGGGTTGTGCTTGCCGTTTCGAGATCGCCGGCCATGGCGGCACTCAGTCCGGTCGTGAAATCAACTCGGTAGGCGACCGGGCCGATCCGCTCGGTGGCGACCGCGATGTCGGCCGCCGGGCCGTCCCACGCTCTGGTGTCGATCACATTGGCGGCACGCATGATCCCGAGGGAATACATCCGCTCTCCGGTGCGCTCCACGAAGGCTCGGCAGGCGTCGAGCACTTGGGCTGCGTCACGGTAGCGGCCCTGCTGCAGGTACCCGTACTGGAGCCATTCGGGGTAGTGGCCGCACGGCATCGCGCCCGCGCCGCGTTCCTTTCGTGCACGGTTGACGACGGCGACGGCACGCTCGTTTGCCGCCACGACGTCGTCCCACATCCCACGGGCGACAAAGATGTGCGACGTCATGTGTTGGGCGTGCGCGGCGTCTGGGGCAATCTTCGCGTACGCCCGTGCTGCGGTGAGGCCGAGCGGGGCGTGGACCGGGTCGTCGAACGAGTGAATGATGTAGTGTGCTGCGCCTGGGTGCATGCGGTTCCGGTCGAACACCTCCTGGGCGGTGGCGCCGGCGCGCATGTAGGTCGGGATGTTCCTGTCACCCTGACTCAATCCGATCAACGACAGCGCGTAGAACGCCTTGGCTTCGAGGTCGTCGGGGTAATCATGGGCCAGCCGTTCCATCGCGATCGAGTAGAGCGTGTCGCGCTCTGCTTTGGGTCCGTCTGCGTAGAGAATCTCGACGGCCTCGACGTATGCCTGCTCGCGCGCCGTCGATGCGCGCGGGGAGTTCGCGACCTGCATTTGAGTCAGGCGTTCGAGCACATCCCGTCCGGCTTTGACGTCTTTCTCGTTCCAGACAGGGTGATTGTACGTCATGGCTTCGCCCCAATAGGCCATGACGAAACCGGGATCGATCCGTTGCGCGTCCTTGAACGCCCTGGCTGCCGGGTCGTATTCGAAGCTGTGCAGGAACAGCACCCCTTGCAGAAACGATTGCTGGGCGGCGAGCGAGCCGGAATTGGGGAAATCGATGGTTCCGAGCGTCTGCCCTGCTGACGAGATGGGGAGAGCGAGCGCTGCGGCGGCACATGCAGCCGCGAACCGGGAGGACGGAGGATAACGCATGGGCCTTCTCCTGGGTGTCGGCGTCACCAGGCCACGCCGACGGCTTTGGTGAGGAACTTCATAAAGGGTGTGCCGGCGCGAACCGTTTTGGTGTATCGATCCAGAAAGTCCGCGCGTTCCAGATCGATGGGATTGAACTCGGCGACGCCGATGAAATCTTTGCGTTTCAGGTCGTCGATGAGCGGGTGACCGGGGTCGTACCCTTTGGGCGCTCGCTTGAGCGCGTCGCCGTGCAGCTCGAAGTGGGCTTGGAATCCCTTTCCTTTAATAGCGCGCTTCCATGAGGCGCCGTCTTCGGCGATGGCGTCCCGGATCTTGGCGAGCGTGGTGGCGTCCGGGTGCCAGATTCCGACGCCGGCGAAGACTTCCGTTGGGGAAATATGGAGATAAAAGCCCGGGGCGTGGACGTCTTTCCCCGCTTCGTGGCGAAATTGCGCGGCGACCCATGTCTTGTAGGGCCGTTTGTCCTTGGAGAACCGGGTGTCGCGATAGATGCGAAACATCGAGCCGCGGGTGGGGTGGGGGTCCGCCACCAGGTGCGGGCTGATCTTAGCGAGTCTGGGTTTGAAGTCGGCGATGAATTGCAGCAGGGGGTCGCGGACGTGCTGCTCGAAAGTGGCCTTGTTGGCGGTAAACCACTCGCGGTTGTTGTTGCGCTCGAGTTGGCGCAGGAACTTGGAGAGTTCGGGACTGAAATGCGCAGACGCGGGCATGAGCGGGATCGTCCGGGATGATGGGTGGCTCCCGAGTATCGTAGCGTTTTTCTTGGGGTTTGTCACGTCCGGGTTCTGCGGCTGAGGATCTCGCGATATCGGCGTAGGGATCGCTGATCTGCGTGTTTTTGACCCATTGGGAACGGTAATGAATCGCGTCGAGCGTGGGCGAGCCTGTAACGTGGGTCTGTGGGTCGAGGCACCGTCTTGGGTCGGTTTCGCCGCGCGCTTCGTCTGCGGCATTACAGTGGTCGCACTGAGGAAGCGTATGTGCGGTGGGCGCAGCAGTTCATCCGCTTTGTCAGGAGTCGGCGTTCGGCGGCGCTCCGGGGAGCGGCGGTGCGCGCGTCTGCGTTGGCGGAGCGGGACGTGGTGGCGTTCCTGAGCCATCTCGCCGTGCACCGGAAAGTGAGTGCATCCACGCAGAATCAGGCAGCCAGTGCGTTGCAGTTTCTGTTCGAGCATGTTTTGGGACGTTCCGTCAGGGATTTCAGGGAATTTGTACGGGCGCGGGAGCCGTATCGCTTACCGGTTGTGCTCACGCGTGGAGAAGTGGCCAGCGTGTTGAAGCACATTCACGGCATGAACTACGTTGTGGTGATGTTGCTGTATGGTTCGGGGTTGCGGTTGCAGGAGGCGTTACGCCTGCGGGTCAAGGATCTGGACATGGAGCGGCACGAGCTCACCGTTCGGCGTGGTAAGGGTGGGAAAGACCGGGTGACGGTCTTGCCGACCCGGCTCGACGAGCCACTCGCGGGTTATCTTCGGGCGATACGTGTCTTGTTCGATCGGGACAAGCGGGCGGGCGTATCGATTCCGTTGCCGGAGGCGTTTGCGCGGAAGATGCCGAGCGCCGAGCGGGACTGGCCGTGGTATTGGGTGTTTCCGTCGACGCGCAGGGTGAAGGTCGGCGCGGCGCTCTTTCGTCATCATTGCCATCCATCGGGGCCGCAGCGGGCAGTCCGGGCAGCCGCTCGGGCTGCTGGGTTATCCAAGCGGGTTACGTGTCACACGTTTCGGCATTCGTTTGCCACGCATTTGCTCCAGTCCGGCTACGACATTCGGACGATCCAGGAGTTGCTGGGGCACAAGGATGTACGGAGCACGATGATTTACACGCATGTGTTGAACCGTGGGGGTCGAGGGGTGCGGAGTCCCGCCGACGTGTCGTTCTTCGGCGAAAACGGCGCGATCTGAAGGTGTCTCCCCTTTCGGTGAAAGCGGCGCGATCTGAAGGGGTCTCCTCCTTCCGTGAAAGCGGCGCGATCTGAAGAGGTCTACTCGGGCGCGACCTCGAGTGCGTCTTCTCCCAGACGCTCGGCATAGTCAGCCTAATCGCATTATGCCGCGAGGGTACTAAGTGCGCTGGTTGTGTAACGGAACGTAAGTCGCATAACTCCGGACCCTCAACATGGAGCCGGACTCCTAATCCACG
>JBFHWR010000038.1:0-16378 GCA_041599395.1 Gemmatimonadales bacterium
GCCGTTGGCTCCGCGGAAGGGCGTGCGGCGATCAGAGACGAATGGCGACGAGCAGGGCTCCACGAGCCCGATGATTGCTGCGCGGTGGCGTAGTCCACGACCTGTTAGGACCATGTCTCACCCTCCAAGAGCGCACGGGACGACCTGAAGGACTTATGGACAGCATCTGCGTCTTCTCTGGATCCAGTCCTGGTACGCGCCGCGAGTACGTGCACGCCGCCGACGCGCTGGCACACGAACTCGTCCGTCGAAACATCGAACTCGTCTACGGGGGTGGGAGCCTCGGCCTGATGGGCCGGCTCGCCGACGCCGTTTTGTCACAGGGCGGTCGAGTAGTCGGCGTCATTCCCGAGGCGCTCCAACAGAAGGAGCTCCAGCATTCGCGGCTGACGAGTCTGCGGGTCGTCGGGTCGATGCACGAGCGGAAAGCGACGATGAACGATCTCGCTCAGGGATTCATTGCGCTCCCCGGCGGCTTGGGCACGCTCGACGAAACGTTCGAGATTCTCACATGGGCTCAGCTGGGACTCCATGCCAAGCCAGTTGGCGTGCTCAACGTCTGTGGGTACTACGACCATCTATTCGGATTCCTGGACCATGCGGTTGCCGAGCGTTTCATCCGGCCGCAGCATCGCGACATGTTCTTGCGCGATACCTCGGCATCAGCGTTACTCGACGCCATGATGGCGTACACCCCTTCCAAGGTTCGGAAATGGCTCGATCGCGAATCGGTTTAATGCGTGATTGCGCCAGTTACGTAAACTTTCAAACATGCTGAATACGTCGATCCTTCGCCGGCTGGCGATGCCCGTCATGGCAACCACCGTCTGGTTTACGGCGTGCGACACGCAGGGGACAATCACCGTGGCCGTAGACCGCCAGCAGGTGCAGGAACGCGTGAGCGAGCAATTCCCCATCTCAAGCGCAGAGGGCTTCACGCAGATCTCGCTGGCCGAGCCAGAGGTCATTCTGACTGACGGATCAGATCGTATCGGGGTCGCAGTACGGTTGAGCGCTCAGCTTCCGCTCTTCGGACCCGTCCGCGGCGGCGCCACTGTCAGCGGGATGCTCTCCTACCGGCAAGATGGTAGGGCGTTTTTCTTTACGGAGCCGCGGCTAGACGCGCTCGAGATCGAAGGTATCTCGACCGGGTTCCTCGACACGGCACGTAATGCCGTGGAGGCCGCCGCACACGTGGCGCTAGCCGAGTTGCCGGTCTACACGTTGGCACGCAGAACCTACCGCGAAGTGGCGGCGGAGCACGTTCTGCAGAACGTGTGGGTAAGCGATGGCATTCTGTATCTCGAGCTGGGCCTTCCATAACCGGGGAAACCCAATATGACGGGCGAGTCCGCCGGAGCCGAAAACGAGGGCGCGTTCGTGAGCAGATAGATAGACCAACAGGCGAGTTAATCATGAGCACCACCACCGTTGGGATCATGATCTTCGATCAAGTGGAGGTCCTGGACTTTGCCGGCCCCTTCGAGGTCTTTTCGCGCACCCGGTTAGAGCCAGGCATCGAGTCCCGTCGTTCCGACCACACAGCACCTTTTCGCGTATTCACTGTCGCGCCCGAGCGGAGGCCCGTTCGCGCAACCGGAGGACTGGAGGTCGTTCCAGCATTCGGCTTCGACGATGCGCCGCACGTTGACCTCCTGGTTGTACCGGGAGGGTTCGGCACTCGGGGCCTCTTGCGAGACACCACGTGCTTGGAATGGATACGCACCCGTGCCGAGGCGGCCGAGACCGTTACGTCTGTGTGCACGGGGGCTCTCCTGCTGGCCGCAACCGGCCTGTTGCGCGGGAAACGCGCGACGACACATTGGGGCGCCCTCGATCTACTGGCCGACATCGATCCATCGATCGACGTCGTCAAAGAGCGGCGCGTGGTTGCAGACGGCATCATCACGTCGGCTGGAGTGTCAGCGGGGATCGACATGGCGCTCGACGTGGTGGAGTCGATGTTGGGCCGGAGCGTCGCCGACGAGACTGCTCGATACATCGAGTATGCTCGTCATTCGACCGGCTGACGCTGGCTGAACACTCGCACGATTGGCCGGCTCGCAGCCCCCGGCGGTGATGGGGGCGGTCACGACCTGTGTTTTCCGCGACCTCCAAGAGGACAGAACATGGGTTGAGGCGGCCACTCGGTTCTTAGCGCCATCGGGCGCCCGTTCGTGAGTCTACCTTGACGAAGCGGAAACCACGACGTAAGCTGACCTCACGATGCTCGAGGCCAAGCTGAAAGTACGTGCCAACGCTTCGAATACCGGCGAGATCTCCCTGGGGAGGTCTGGCTAGGCAACGGTACGACAAGTATCGAACTGCCCGCCAGGTCTCGACCGGCGGGTTTTTTATGGGGTGTAGGTCAACTGGCAGACCGCCCGGCTGTTAACCGGGAAGTTGCAGGTTCGAATCCTGCCGCCCCAGTTGTGTGAGACGCGCCTCTCTCAAACCGTTTGGGCTCCCGTCGAATCGCGACGCATTTCTCCCACAATCCTGGGGACGTGCGAGCTGATCAGCCGTTGCCCTATTGCAACCACAAGTAAGGTCGAGCCGAAGACCATCCACCAGAACGGTGAGGACGGCACCCGTGTGGTAATCTCCGAAACCGCTGCAGCCAGCAAGCCCACATAGGACCAGGTCATCCAATACGCGTGATGCTCAACCCAGCGTCCGCGCGGACGGCGTCGGATCACGGGGACCAAACCACCCGCGACTGTCACGAGACTGATGAGCGCGAAGACATGAAACGGTCCGAATCCACCAAACAAGCGGTAAATCATGAGCGCGGTCCCATTGAGACCGATCATGCTGGCAGCGTAGATCCGGCCGACGTGGCGGTGGGGTGCGGTCCCCTTGGGGCGCAGGACCACCACGAGACCAGAGCCCAACGCCGCGAGGGCGAACCCAATGTGAATCAAGCCGGTGAGATACACGTAGTATGTACGGACCAACTCGGGTGATGTTTCAGGCGTAGACACCGGATCGACGGCGAGCCTCTGAATCTGATTCCAAACGCACATGGCCGCAGGAGGTAGCATGCAACGTCTACGAACTGCGCTGCTCTGGCTGCTTTCCGTCGCATTGGCCTTGGTCATGATCACACAGGGGTGGGATAAGTTCTCCTCAGCCGGACGGTGGGCGCGGTCGTTTGCCGACTGGAGCTACCCGGCATGGTTTCGTCTCTTCATTGGAGTGCTGGAAACCGGTGGCGGGGCCGCCCTGTTCATCCCGCGGCTCGCGCGGTGGGGGAGCCTCGTGCTTGCGACCGTCATGGTCGGCGCTGTGGGCACGTGGCTACTCAACGGGCGACTCGGCGACGCCGCCACACCCCTTGTCTATTGCTTGCTTCTCCTGTGGATTGCCTGGGAGCGTCGCCTAGGCGTCCGCAGACCTGTACCGCCTCAAACCGATCCGTGAACCTTGGCAGTGCGCCGCCCACAGCATCCGCGGGTCTGGAGCCCGCCGGTCATCGAAGGCTAGATTCCAAGAACTTCTTGCGGGAGGCGGGAATGCTAGGCAACAAGCCGATGGACCAATGGGTCGCGCAGTACGCTCAGAGCCACCAGAATCCCTGGAACCGGCTCTGTCACACGATCGGCATCCCGTTGATAGCCGTCTCGCTGCCGCTCTTCGTGGTCGCGATCTTCGTTCGCGGCTTCTGGCCCGTTCCGCTCGTGATGTTCGTCGTCGGTTGGATCTTTCAGTTCGTGGGGCACTTCATCGAGCGGAAACCACCCGAGTTCTTCCACGACTGGCGGTTTCTGTTCGTTGGGCTGAGATGGTGGTTCGCAAAGATTCGGGGACGCGCCTGACAGCTTGACCGACAAGACCGGCAACGCCGGCGCTCGCAAGCAAACCATGGCGAACGAATTGCGGATTCGGCTGACGAGGGGCAAGGCCGGAAAGCCCGACACCCTCACATGCACCCGCCCGGACGGGTCCACCACCTGGGGTCGCTGCCCCGGCCCGGGACTCCACGATCTGCTACACTTTGTCGTTGAAACCGAGCTAGCGCTCGAGAACTCGTTTTATGCGTTGGTAGGTCGAGGGTACGACATCAGCGATTTCGCGGTGCAGGGTGCCGCCAAGGCACTCGACCTACCCCAGGAGGCCGGCCAGACCGAATTCGTGGTGGGCTTGCTGCAGACCGAGATTGCGTCCGGAGTGCCATTCGATGACTTCGTCGCGGAAGTACGGAACGCCTGCGTCGTCGCGAACACCCCGCCGCCCGATTTTTTCTCGTCACAGGATGTTCCGCGCATTCGAGCAGCGGCCAAAGCCCTCCTTGCGCGTTGGTCCAACACGGGGCCGGGCGAATATCTCGAGTTCCGCTTCCCCATGCTGCCGTTGGGTGTGACGCGGCACTAAACGCAGGTATCCGCCACCCACGCTATGTCGAGGCTTTCTTCATGACCCTCGCGTACGCACTGTTTGCAAACCATCTCGCAACATATGTTCTCCTCCTATTGACGGTACCAAGCCTCCATTTCATAGTGGTACTCGAAGAACGCGAGCTTCATGAACGCTTCCCATCAGAATACGCAGATTACTGTCGGCGGGTGCCGCGGTTCTTTCCTGGACCGGCATCGCCGCTAAGGAGAGCCGATGAAACGTCTAGCGGCGCCCCTATGCGCGGTGCTGCTCGGAGCGTGCGCCTATAGCGGTCCTAGGGTCGTCGGGGCGTGGTCCGGTATCCATGATCAGAGCGGGCCGAACACGCTGACGTTCCGTGAAAATGGAACGGCGACGTGGACCTTTGACGCCCCTGAGGTGGGTACGTTCGAGCTGACGTACGCGATTCGATACCGCGGCAATCCTCACCAGATCGAATTGAGAGGGTTCGACCGTGGTGTGCTGGCCGGACGTGTGCTGTACGGGATCCTCGAATTTCTGGCGGATGACCGGTTTCGTTTTGCTGCGGCCGCGGGTGAGCCCGATGACGCGGAGCGTCGCCCACGCGATTTCGCCGACGCGCAGATCTATACCCGAGACCCGACATCCCGCTGAGCCACGAGCGTTGTGACCGACCGGCGCCACCCACTCTGGAAATGCCCCAAATGCGGTCATCGATTCGTGACCGCAAACATGTGGCACTCCTGCGGCCGCTACAAACTTGCCGACCATTTTCGCGACAAAGACCCGAACGTGCGGGCGCTGTTCGACCACTTTCGCGAGCTCGTGGAGGCGTGCGGGCCGGTAACCGTCTATGCGCAAAAGACTCGCATTGTTTGCCAGGTCCGTGTCCGCTTTGCGGGCGCGATGCCCAAAAAGCACTGGCTGGACGCTGGATTGTGGCTGAAACGTCGCGCAACACATCCGCGGCTCCATCGTGTCGAGCTGATACCGCCTGACGACCACGCGCACACGTTTCGCTTCCACCATGTCGGCGAGATGGACAAAGAGTTTGTGTCACTTGTCGAGGAGGCGTATCGAATCGGGTGCCAGGACCACTTGGATCGATGACCCGGCACACTGAACTGCGGGGGCCGGTATATTCGTGACTCGACTGCCCGTGACGTTTCGTATCCCTGAAGGCTCGATCTCGACAACCGTGGTTGGGACTCTCCGAGCGGGGGATAGTCATCGCGAAACCTAGAGTTTTGCTGATCCATTGGAATGCCGAGGAGGCAAAGGAGAGAGCCCGGCGGCTGCGGGAAGCCGGCTACTCCGTCGCAGCCGAGCCCGTCAACGCAGCATCACTGCGCACGCTCGGACAGGCACCGCCCGCTGCGATCATCGTCGATCTATCACGCCTCCCTGCGCAAGGCCGTGACGTGGCGATCGCCATCCGTCACGCCAAGGCAACTCGGCACATTCCCCTCGTCTTCGTAGAGGGTGAACCCGCAAAAGTGAGCCGGATCAAACGTCACATTCCTCAGGCGGAATACACGAGCTGGAGACGAATCCGGTCGGCACTCAGGCGAGCGGTCGCGCGTCCCGTCGAAAACCCCGTCGTCCCAACATCCATGTTTGCGGGCTACGCCGGCGTCCCGCTCGCCAAGAAACTCGGTATCAAGGCGAACGCGGTGGTGATGCTCGTGGGCGCACCGCCCGGTTTCCAGACGGCCCTTGGCACGCTGCCGCGCGGCGTCCGGGTCCGAAAACAGCTTCGCGGACGTGCCGATATGGTCATTTGGTTCGTCAGGTCGAGAGCGGACCTCGCACAGCGGCTCCCGAAAGCGGGCGCCGCGTTTGGGAAAGACGGGCTGTGGATTGCTTGGCCGAAACGCGCGTCCGGGATCGCAAGCGATCTTTCGCAGGTTGTTGTCCGCCGAATGGCGGATGCACACGGACTCGTCGACTACAAGATCGCCGCCATCGATGAAACATGGTCCGGTTTGAAGTTCACCATCAGGCAGCCGACGTCCGACACCGACTGATCGGAACGAGCCCTCGCCCGTCACATCCTCGTACAGTTATCTTTTGTCGATGCCGAGTTTCCTGGAAGACGTCACGGCTGCAATCGCGGACCGTTACACGATCGAACGCCAGGTCGGCATGGGTGGCATGGCCACCGTGTTCCAAGCCCAAGACACGCGACACAACCGGCCGGTGGCCATCAAGGTGCTCCAGCCTGCTCTCGCGGCCGCCTTGGGTGCAGAGCGCTTTCTTCGAGAGATCGAGATAGCGGCGAATCTCACACACCCCCACATCCTGCCCCTGTTCGACTCGGGTGAGGCGCGCGGATTCCTCTACTACGTCATGCCGCTGCTCACCGGTGAATCCCTGCGGGAGCGCATCGATCGCCAGAAACAGTTGGCACTCGAAGATGCCCTTCGTATTGGAGCCGAGGTCGCGGACGCACTGGGTTATGCACACAGCCACGGACTCGTGCATCGCGACATCAAGCCGGAGAACATTATGTTCGAGGGACGGCACGCCGTCGTCACCGACTTTGGGATCGCGCGCGCCGTGAGTGCCGTGGGGGAGCAACGGCTGACACAAACGGGCCTCGTCGTGGGCACCCCGATGTACATGAGTCCCGAACAGGCGGCCGGGGAAAAAGACCTCGACGGCCGCAGCGACATCTATGCGCTTGGCTGTGTGCTGCACGAGATGCTCGCCGGGCAACCGCCGTTCACGGGGCCGACGGTCGAGAGCATCATCCAGCAGCATCTCGCGGCCGACGTTCCCGCAATCACCGCCATCCGCCTGAACGTGCCGGAGCAGGTGGCCGCGGTCATTCGTCGGGCGATGCAAAAGACACCGGCCGACCGATACGCCAAGGGAGCGGAGCTTGCCAAGGACCTGGAGCTTGCCGCAGCCCAAGTCCGCGTTTCGGGAAGCCTCCCGGCATCCGACCGGGGAGGAACTGGCACCTCGACGGCGGCACCTCCGGCACGACCCCGCCGCGTCATTGCGGCAGCCGGGCTGGGTTCCATTGCTCTGGTCGCCGCGATCGGTTTCCTCCTCGTTTCCGGGAATGGCGCCACAGCACCGACTGGCACTCTGCCACGCCTCACCGTTCTCCCATTCGAGAACACCGGCGGAGACGAAGACCAGTACTTTGCGGACGGCATCACGGATGAGGTGACCGCTCGCCTCACCGGCATCCAAGGCCTGACCCTCATTGGCCGCCAGAGCGCTGAGGAGTACAAGAACAGCGCTATGGCGCCGCCGGAGATCGGTCGTGAACTCGGAGTCGACTATGTGCTCGCAGGATCGGTTTGGTGGCAGCGCCCACAATCCGGACCCAGCCGTGTTCGCGTCATACCCACCTTACATAAGTTGGAAGACTCCAGCGTCGCGTGGAGTGAGGTCTATAACGAAGAACTGACGCAGGTCTTCGACGTGCAGACCGCGATCGCCACGAGGGTAGCCGAACAGCTCGACATCGCGCTGCTAGCCCCCGAACGTCAATCGCTGGTCGATGCCCCGACCGGCAATTTGAGTGCATACGATTTCTACTTGCAGGGGAACGGCTATTACCGCCGCCCGATCAACGAGGAAAACGCTCGCCTGGCACAAAACATGTATGCACGCGCACTCGCGCTGGATTCCAGCTTTGCCCTGGCGGCGGCCAAACTGGCAATCGTTCACGCCAGGATGTATTGGTATTACTTCGATCGCAGCGCGGAACGAGTGCGTTTGGCGGAGGAGAGCATCGCCAAGGCACTCGCGCTGGCACCTGACGATCCTGCGGTGCGGTTTGCACGCGGCATGCTGCACTATTGGTTGTACTTGAACTATGATGAGGCGCTGGAGGAGTTCAACGTTGCACGAGCCGTCCGTCCAAACGATAGCGAGCTGCTCCAATCGATCGGCACGGTAGAGCGCCGACAAGGAAACTGGACAGAAGCGGCCACCCACATCGCACAAGCAGCGGCGCTCGAACCGCGGAGCCCCAGCGACGCCATTCAGGCGGGGGTGACCTACCTGTATCTCCGAGATTACGCACAGGCGCAGCAGTACTTCGAGCGGGCAATTACGCTCGCGCCCGAGCAGAGCCGCCCGCGCGTCTGGGCCGGACGGCTTTACATGTCTTGGAGGGGCGATACCGCACGCGTCCGGCAGCTATTCGAACCACCGCAAATGGCAAACCCACGCGAGCTGGATCCACAGATGTGGTGGCATTGGGCGCTCTTTCGAGTTCTCGATGGTTCGTCCCAGACCAATCTTCGGCGCCTCAGCCGAGTCGCGAAAAATGATGCAGCGGACAGTGCATTTGTTTACGTCGCCGCTGCAGAGCTGTACGCGCTCGACAACCGATCGTTCTTGGCCCGAGCGAATTACGATTCCGCGCGTACGTTATTGGAGAGATTAGTCGCCAGATCGCCTGAGGAGGCGCGGTTCCACAGCGAACTCGGGGTCGCGTACGCAGGGCTCGGGCAGCGAGATGATGCGATCAATGAGGCCCAGCAAGCCGTTGCACTCGTTCCCATCTCGCGAGAGGCCCTCATCGGGACAGATTGGCTGCGGAACCTGGCTCAGATCTACGTGATGCTCGGGATGCACGATGAAGCCGTCGAACAGTTACGCCAAATCCTCTCCGTCCCGTCCGGTCTCTCAGGTCGCTGGATCGCCCTCGACCCGATCTGGAGCCCGCTGCGCTCTCACGCTGGCTTTCACCAGCTGACGGGGACACCTTAAGGAGGTAGCGCGAGAGAGGAGCCCCCCATGCCACTCGCTGAAACAAACTGGAGTACGCGAACGTCGCGCAGGCTCACCTGGCGGACAATTCGCAAGTCCCTTGTCTACAGCCGTGGAACCAGACGCAGTACCGGGAAGTGCTTTCACTACACCCTGCGCTTCTTGACCCCGGACGATCTGGACAGGCTCTGCGACTTGCAAACCGAGGTGGTCGCCAAGCTTCCCAGGCCTCTTCCGATATACGAACGTGACCGCTTGTTCTTTCGCGACTGTGTAACAGAGCGGGGTTGCGTGGTGGGGGCGGTCGATGCAGGCGACCTCATCGGCTACGCCACGTTGTTTGTGCCCGGTCCTGCCGACATCAATTACGGTGTGGACCTTGGTTTCGCGGCAGACCAGCTGGCCCGTGTTGCCCACCTGGCCGGCTCGGCCATTCATCATGCCTACCGCGGCAACCGCCTTCAGTCACGGCTCGTCGCCATGCGCGAGATGTTTGCACGACGCGCCGGTTTCCATCACCTGTGCGGCGAAGTCGTACCGTATAACGCCATCAGCATGGCGAATCACTTCGCGCACGGTTACGTCTTGAAAGGTTTCAGAATCGACCAGTTCGGTCTCCCTAATTTCATTCTCCATAAGGACCTTCACCACACACCGCAACGACTGGTAACCGCACCCATTCACGAAGTACCATTAGACGATATTTCCACGTACCGAAGGATGATCGCCAAAGGGTACTGGGGCTTTCGAATCACCCGCACGTTGCGGACAACGCAGCTTGCTTTCTCCACGTTTGCCTGACGTCTGCACCGGGGGCCCGCCCTGCATCCGGTCCGCTTGAAACGCGTGTACGACACGCCGGCTTCCGGAGATGGCGTCCGCATTCTTGTCGAGCGACTGTGGCCCCGTGGAGTCTCCACGGCAGCTGCGCGGCTTGATCTGTGGGCGAAGGACGCGGCACCATCCACGGGATTGCGCAAGTGGTTCAACCATGATCCTGCCCGGTGGACGGAATTCAAACGTCGATACTATCGCGAGCTGGATGCGAAACCTGACGCCCTACGGGACATTCGCGAACACATGCGACACGGTCCGGTCACGTTTCTTTTCGGCTCCCGGGAGACGAGGCTGAACAACGCGGTCGCTCTCAAAGCGTACGTGGAGTCCCTCCCCGGATCTTAGCCAGCATCTGCACTGCATTCGTGTTGCCGGGATTGATCTCCAAGGACTTTTCGTAAAACTCGATCGCTGCTGCATCTTCGCCGGCATTCATGTAGGCCTCCGCCAGTGAGTCGTAGACATTGAACGATTGTGGATACGACTCGACGTTCAGTTTGAAGACCTCGGTGGCCGCCGGGAGGTCGCCTTGTTGCATGAGCTGATACCCGAGTCGATTCACCTCCACTTCCGTGAACAGCGAGGACGTGGCGGGATCGTTCTTCCACGACCGGTACGCCTCTACCATGCGCGCGATACCGCCGGTCTGGAGTGCGCTCACCATGACATCGGAAAGGGAAGCGAGCTTGACCTGCCGCAGTGCCCACTTCGGCTCCGGCGGAACTTCGATCGTAGGCGGAAACCGATTGATGAAGTCATTCACGTACAGCCGGTCTCCTTGAGGGCCGGCCGCGATGCCATTGGGCCAGGAGAAGGTTGCCTCGAGCGCGGGACCGTCGCGCTCTCCAATCGCGCCGGTGCCCGCTATCAGGGTGACGTCGCCTGCCAGCGACACACGGTAAATCCGCTGGCCCCGAAAGCTCGTTGCGTAGAGATCGCCCCGCGCGACGGTGACGTGTCCGTTGCCGCCGCCTGGCAGGTTGGCAAATTCGCGTGCAACGCCGTCCGGCGTGACCTTGATCATCCGACCATCGCTGAAGTTCACGACGTACAGATTGCCCCGTGAGTCGCGCGTGATACCGTTGGGGCAGTTGAACACGTCGCCGGATGCAAATGTGGACGCCATCCCGTTTGCCGCGATGCGGGTCAGGGAGTTGCTGTTGCAGTTCGTAACGAACAGATTGTCTTCCTGGTCGATGACGATCCCCACTGGTCCGGATAAACCGGAATCCGCAAAGACCTCATGCTCTCCGAACCGATTGACCCTGCTGACGTAGTTTCCGTAGAAGTTGGATTGAAACAGGTTACCCTTGGAATCGATGGCGTTTCCCGACGCGCCGTACATCCCGGTCGTGAACACGCTAGCTCGCCCATCCGGTGTTACTTTCCAAACGCTCTCCCGGAAATCGGCCACATAGATGGTGCCCATGCGATCGATCGTCACCCCGCCGACGGCGCCGGACAGCGTGTCGGTTAGCGTGCGAACGCGATTTCCCGGCGCGGCGCCGTTCTGGCCGGACGCCGTTCCCGGGATCAGGCTGGCGACTGCCAGAACCGAAGCCGCCAACCGCGCCCGGCGCATTGGGCTCGACAGACCACTCCGCGAGCACACAGACATTCGACGCATTGTACCCGCTCCTTGTTGGTGGAATCGATCGTCAAATGTGATCGAGAGACTTGGAAACGCAAACATGTAGGAGAATCCCAATGAACCTTGGCAGATTTTCCCTCAGCCTGGCAGTGAAGGATGTTCGCGCTTCTCGCGACTTCTACGAGCGCCTCGGTTTCCATGTACACGATGACCATGAGGACGAAAATTGGGTCATTATGCGGCACGGCCACGTGACGATCGGACTGTTCCAGGGCATGTTCGAGGGCAACATCATGACATTTAACCCGCCGGATGCCCGCGCCATACAGGCAGAGCTCAAGGCGCAGGGCGTTGCCATAGCGCGCGAGGCAGAAGGAGGCTCCGGGCCGACTTACCTATCGCTCGAAGACCCTGACGGTAATCAGATCTTGATTGACCAATTCGATCCCGAATACCAACCGACCGGCGCGCGGTAGGCGGCGTGGGCTTGTGAAAGCTGGCAACACACGAACAGCCCGGGTTGTCCTAGCCAAACCGCGCTACGTCCGTAGATTCACCTTGCAGCTTCGAGTTCCGGGGGCAGGATCGTGGATTTCGAGCTCATCGGTCTGATAGCGGTCACCGGTGGTATCTGGCTCTGCATGATGGGGATCGGTGCCAGGGTCTGGTTGCGGAAAAAAGAACTCGACTCCCAAGGAACGGGAAACCAGGAGCTCAGCAGGGCGATCGAAGATCTCCGGGAAGAGGTCGCGCAGATACGGTCTGCCCAAGAGCAGCAAGTTGGTGAGCTGCACGAGCGGTTGGACTTTGCAGAGCGGATGTTGGTACAGGAGCGCCGACCCCGCGCTATAGAGAACAGCGGAACCACACCCGTTTGACGTTTCCCCACGATCGATTACGGGGTTACTATCGGCCTGGCTGGAAACGCAGCGAGCCTTGCGGGAATCACGCATCCAGCGCGATCAAAAGGCTGACGCTGGGGTCAGCTCCCCAGGACGCGCGAACGACCTAAAACCGGAGGCAGCGAACATGGGAATTCTTTCTTGGGCTATTCTCGGCTTGATCGCCGGCGCGCTTGCCAAGTGGATCATGCCGGGCAAGGATCCCGGCGGCATCGTGGTTACGATGCTGATCGGGATAGCCGGCGCAATGATCGGTGGATTCCTCGCGACCCTGCTCGGCGCAGGCGGTGTGAGCGGAATGAACTTCCGGAGCATCGTAGTCGCCGTCGTCGGTGCGCTTATCCTCCTCTGGATTTACCGCAAGGTCCAAGCCAAGAAAGGCATGACGTCGTAGTTCCGGGGACATCCCCACCGCGAGCGCTCCATTGTCGCACGAGGCTTGGGCGGATCATTTTTCGGTGACTGCGGCGGAGTACCGTCGTTTTCGTCCGATCTATCCTCCGGAATTGTTCGACTACTTATCGACGCTGGTCGTCTCGAGACGGCTTGCCTGGGATTGCGCCACCGGCAATGGGCAGGCTGCAAGTGCGGCGGCCCGGTACTTCGAGGCGGTGATCGGCACGGACGCCAGCATGCGACAGGTGGCGCATGCGCCGAATCAAACGGGCGTCCATCTTGCGGTCTGCCGGGCCGAGGCCGTTTCCCTGGGCGCAAACACCGTCGATCTGACGATGGTTGCACAGGCGCTCCATTGGTTTGCGGGAGAGGACTTCTATCGTGAGGTCGAGCGGATCTCCACCGACGGGGCAATCATCGCGGCGTGGTCGTACATGCTTGCCAACTTCGGGTCTCCCGTGGACCCGGTAATGACGCATTTTTATCAGCACGTGATCGGTTCGTATTGGCCTCCGGAACGACAACACGTTCTCGAGCGCTACACGACGCTGCCGTTTCCCTTTGATGAACTGACGCCGCCGAGCTTTACAATGAGGGCGGCGTGGACACTCGATCATCTGCTGGGCTACGTCGGCACGTGGTCTGCCGTCAAGCGAGCGCGAAACGAGACCGGAATCGACCCGCTGCCTGCGCTCGAGTCGGAGTTGCGTGAGGTCTGGGGCGAACCGCACGCCGCGCGTAACGTGACGTGGCCACTTCACCTGCGGGTTGGCAGAGTCACTAAGTGAGAGCACACTGATGAGCGTTCACATCGAAACCATGGCGGATGCAGACTGGACTGCCGTGCGCGACATATACCTATCCGGCATTGCGACGGGGCACGCCACGTTCGAGACCGAGCCTCCCTCCTGGGAGGCCTGGAATCACGACCACTTGGAATCGCCCCGTTTAGTAGCCCGGGACGGGTCGGCTCTGGTCGGCTGGGCTGCCTTGGCACCAGTTTCGGGCCGCTGCGTGTACGGAGGCGTCGCTGAGGTGAGCGTGTATGTGGACACAGCGGCGCGCGGCCGCGGGGTGGGTACGTCGCTGCTCCGCGCACTCATCGCTCACTCGGAGAAAGCGGGTATTTGGACCCTCGAGGCCGGCGTTTTTCCGGAAAACGAGGCGAGTATCGCGATTCACAAACGCTGTGGATTTCGCGAGGTGGGGCTGCGGGAGAAGCTGGGCAAGATGCACGGAGTCTGGCGCGACGTGGTCCTTCTCGAACGGCGCAGTACTCGCGTCGGGACAGCGTGATCCCGAGACACTCGCTGCAGCGCCTGCTCCTCGGATTGCTCGCCGCGGTTTCCTGCGATTCAGGCACGCTCCCTCCGCTGGACGGTACGTTTGCCTTCGCCGTGTTTGCCGACGCACCCTACGGCTTTTTCGAGGAGATCAAGGTCCGAAAGCTCATCCGACGGCTGAACTCGGCTGACTTCGCGTGGGTGATTCACGCCGGCGATATTCTTTGGTACCCATGCTCCGACGCAGAATTTCAGAAGCGGTTCGACATGTTTCAGGAGAGTCGCCACCCGTTCATCTACACGCCTGGCGACAACGAGTGGACGGATTGTCACGAGCGCATAGCTGGCGGCTATCGCCCACTCGACCGGCTTTCGAGCCTCCGCGCCATCTTCTTCGCAGACCCGTTTACGACCACCGGCGGCCGAACGTTCCGCCTCGACAGTCAGGCCGCTGACTCATTGTATGCCGACTTTCCGGAAAACGCCCGTTGGGTGCACCAACGGATTGTGTTCGCAACGTTGCATGTCGTAGGCAGTGACAACGGGAGAGAACGTTTCGTGGGCAGAAGCTGGCAGGACGATGCAGCGGCAGCCAGACGCGACAGCGCCACCATCGCATGGCTGCGGGAGGCGTTCCGGGCTGCCGGCGACATCGATGCGCGCGGCGTCGTTCTCGTCATGCATGCCGACCCGAGTTTCGAGCTACCGCCTTCACACGACTGGCGAGCACCATACGATGCGTTTCTCCAGGTCTTGGAGGAAGAGGTCGAGCGGTTTACGGCACCAGTCTTGCTGATCCACGGAGACGATCACACGCTCATCGTCGACAAGCCCCTCGTGCGGCGAACATCGGGCCGAGTCATCGAGAATTTTACTCGCTTGGAAGTATTCGGTTCGCCGGACGTCGGATGGGTATCGGTGGTCGTCGATACGTCACGAGCCGATCTCTTCGACTTTCAACCGCATCTCGTTCGGCTGTTGTTTTGAGCAGGGGGAGGGCCGGCGCCGGAAGCGAAGGTCTACGGCTGACCGATCACTCTCACGGGTTCGGGTGTCGTCGAAACCAGTCCGGCACCCAACTGCCCGTCCGTGTTGGAGCCCCAACAGAACACTCTACCGGCGACGGTGATGCCGCACGTGTAGAAGGCGCCCGCGCTCAAACGTTGGAATTGATGGCCGCCGACGACCGCTTGCGGTGTGGCCATGTCATTCGTTTCGCTGCCGGTGCCGAGCTGTCCCGAGCTGCCGCGCCCCCAGCAGTACGCCGACCCATCGGGCGTGAGTCCGCAAGTGTGGAATCCGCCACTCGTCACGCTGATGAATCCGAGTCCTCCCGAAGGGCGCCTCGGGTTCCAAGTGAACTCCAGCGAATCGACCCCTAACTGCCGGTCCGTGTTCTCTCCCCAGCAGTAAGCCTCGCCTTGGGTTGAGATGCCGCACACATGCAGCCCACCGGCGCTGATTGTGGAAAAGGTGAAGCCTGGGACGGATTCGACGGGTTCAAGGCTTTCGCGGGTCGAGATGTCTATTCCCAGCTGGCCGCCAAAGTTGTCGCCCCAACAGCTCACCGCGCCGTCTTCTCTGAGCCCGCACGTGTGGTTCCCCCCGCTCGTCACCGAAACGAAGGTTTGGTTCCCCGAAACCGGAGCTGGAACGAGACTAGGCTCTGCCACCCCAGTACCAAGCTGGCCGGCAAAGTTGTTCCCCCAGCAATACACATCCCCGTTGGACGAGAGGCCGCACGCGTGTTCCGATCCGACACTCACCGACGTGTATGTGACGCCACCGGACACCGCCACGGGCTGCGCGCTTCCAATCATCGACCCGTTACCCAACTGACCCACGCCGTTCCCTCCCCAACAAAAGGCGCCACCTCCCGCCGTGACACCACAGCTACTGTCAAACCCGGTGCTCACCATACTGAATTCCACGCCGGTACTCACGCTACCAGGCGCCGTTCGACACGGAAGATCGCCTTCACACTCCACGGTGCCTAGAGTGGCCCCGGCTTGTCCGCGGTTGTTCCGCCCCCAACAGTACGCCCACTGCTCGGCGGACACGCCACACGTGTGAAATATGCCGGCGTCGATCGATTCAAAGCTCACAAAGTCAGACGACAGATCCGACACGCCAACTAATCCAGCGGCTGTAGCCGTGACCTGGCCACTCCCAGCGCCGGCGCTCACGACCCTTCCGCTATCGCTGACCTCGAAGGTGCCGGGCTCGGAACTTGCCCAAGTCACTGGACGTTCAAATATCCGCGCTCCCGACAC
>JBFHWR010000039.1:0-16181 GCA_041599395.1 Gemmatimonadales bacterium
GGCTTGGGCACGAACTGGTGCGCGACGAAGATCGCGTTCAGGGTGGACTCCGCGTCCACGTGACCGGAAGAGAGAACGCGGATGACGTCCGGATGCTGTTGCTGTACCCGAGTGAGGAGAGCCGTGCCGTCCATGGTGGGCATGCGCGAGTCCGTCACGACGACGTCGAAGCGCGCGTCGTCCAGTTTGCGGAGTGCTTCTTCACCGCTTTGGGCAAACGCAACGTCCCAATCCGGCTTTCGGTCTCGGAAGCGGTGCCGGAGGGCTTCCAAAATGGGGGCCTCATCGTCAACGAACAGGATGCGCCTCATGGTGTCACTCGGTCGGCGATTCTGGCTAATGAGATGGTCGTAACTCAGCCTTCAGTATCGGCGCGCAGCACTCGGGACATGAGCGCCAAGGCGGATCCCATTCAGGGCAACGGAGTGAGCCGACGGCCGGCGCCCAAGCGCTTCGACTCGCCATTGCGGACCTTCGGTAGCGGGACAATATTTCCCGCCGTCGGCGGGACGGCTCTCCCGCCTCGCCGATGGTGCAGTAGGGACGTTGCTGTAACCCGGCGCCTGCCCTCTGGGCGTCGAGCAAAAGAGCGATCACCGAAAGCCACCGGCGGTTTCGAGTCACGCTTGAGTCGGGATGTCCACGAGGACACCCGTCGCGCGAGGGGTGGGAACCGTGTCAGCAGTGCGAGCCCAGTCGTTCGGGTTCTATCCTCGGCCCGCTAGCCGCTGGCCTCAGGGCCGGCGGTCCCGCCGTTCACTCCCATAGACATCGATCCTGCCGCTTCGGCAACAGACAGGGCGCTGCCCCCGCCGCCCGGGCATTCCGGCACCGGCGCTGCCATCCGACGGCCACGCCATAACACGCTCGTAGCGGTTGGAGGTAGCCTCATGCGACGGTTGCTCTCGTTGGTCATTCCGGTCACGCTGGCTGTTGGCTGCGGCGATCAATCGTTCACGGCCGAACCGCTCGTCGGTCCGGTGGTTTCCGCAACGGCGGCCCCGGGCCCGACGATGGGTGCCGGCGCACCGGCGGCAGCGGTGGCGAGTGAGGATACGGATACTCCTCTTACGGTTGGGATATCCGCCGCGGTTGGGACAAACGCTGCGCTGGCGGGCGCGCGGGCGTTCTTTGACCCGGTTAAGGGCGCGTGGCGCGCCGGGCAAGTCACCGGGACGGATTGGGACCCTGCGTACGTGGGGTTGACGTCCGTCGCAATGGGCCAAAACACGAGCGCCAGCGGCGTCGCATCCACGGCGCTGGGAGGGTTCACGTCGGCCAGCGGCGACTTCTCCACGGCGATGGGTAAGGAAACTATTGCCAGGGGACTCAACTCCACGGCACTCGGCCTTCTCTCGAGCGCCAGCGGCGAGCATTCCTTGGCGGCTGGGCATCGCGTGATTGCCAGCGGCTTCGCATCCATAGCGCTAGGTAACCAGGTCACTGCTAACGCGAATGCTGCCACGGCAATGGGGTTTGACGCGACTGCCAGCGGCCGTTTTTCGCTGGCGGTCGGGCGTTCGACGACCGCTAGCGCGGACTATTCGACGGCGCTGGGGCATCGTACGATCTCCAGCGGCGGCATGTCGACTGCAACGGGCGAAACCACCACTGCCAGCGGCCTGTGGTCGACAGCTACGGGCTTTATTACCAGCGCCAGCGGCCGCGCATCGACGACGATGGGTGACCACACTAGCGCGCAGGCCTACGCCTCGCTCGTCCTAGGGAGATACAACGTGATCGGTGGCACGACCGACAGCTGGGTCGAGTCCGATCCCGTCTTCGTGATCGGGAACGGCACGACCGTTTCTAATCGCAACAACGCGTTTGAGGTGTTGAAGAACGGCAACACGACGGTGGACGGCGACGTGACCATCAGCGGCTCTCTCGAGGCAGGTACCGGCACGGCCACCTTCGGGACCGCCTCGGCGGCGTTGGGAACGCAATCGCGGGCGACCGGGAACGCGTCGGCGGCGTTCGGCGCCTTCACGACGTCCGAAGCGTTCGCGTCGGTCGCCCTCGGCCGGTTCAACGAGATCGCCGGGAACAAGACCACGTGGGTCGCGACCGATCCCGTGTTCGTGATCGGGAACGGCACCGACTTCGGCAACCGGAACAACGCGTTCGAGGTGCTGAAGAACGGGAACACGACGGTGGACGGCGATTTCACGGTGACCGGGTCGTGCACCGGCTGCGCGTCGGATGCGCGGCTGAAGCAGCACGTTCGCCCGCTCGCGGACGCCTTGGCGAGCATCAACCAGCTCACCGGGGTTACGTACGAGTGGCGGGACGATGTGCGCGAGGCGGAGGTGTACCCGGGGCCGCAGGTCGGCGTGTTGGGGCACGAGGTGGCGCGGGTGTTTCCCGAGTTGGTGGGGACGGATTCCCGCGGCTTCCAGTACGTGCGGTACCAGAAGCTGGTGGCCCCGCTGATCGAGGCCGTCAAGGAACTCACTGCTCGGCATGAGGCGCTTCAGGCTGAGAAGGACGCGCAGATTGCCGAGCTTACGCGGCGGCTTTCGGAGCTGGAGCGCGCGCTGGTGAGCGGTACCACTCCGATCAAGCGCGCGTCCGAGTAACACGTCCGGTCGACCGACGAGCGCCCCCGTCGCTCGTTCGGCGGGAGCAAGGGGCGCCAAGGCTTGCTCGATGGTCGGCGCGCCGCAACTGTCCGATCGCCCCGGGTCCAATCCATACGTAACTTAGGTTCTGCAGCGTTTCGCTCGGGATCCGTATCTAACTCTGTGCCAGGGAATTGACGTCACGGAGCGGAGTGATTGCGGCCACGGACCAGACGAATCTCACACCCGCAGACGCAGACGCCATCGACGTGGAGTTTGCCGCAAACGGCGATGGCCGGGCGTTCGAGCGGCTGTATCGGCGACACGTGGACCGGGTGCACAGCCGCGCGTGCTGGTTGTTGGGCCGGGACGACGTGGAAGACGTCATCCAGGAGGTGTTTGTGCGCGCCTGGGACAAGCTCGCGACGTTTCGCGGACAGTCGGCGTTTGGCACATGGTTCCACCGTCTCGCCACGAACGTGATTCTCCGAAGCCGAGAGAAGCTTCGCACCGAGGCGCATCGGCACTCCGGCTCTCAGGCCGAGTTGGACCGCGCAACCACGGGTTCGGCGACCCCCGGTCTTCGGGTCGACATCGAGACAGCCGTCGGCCGCCTCCCTGAAGGTGCACGACGGGTTTTCGTGCTCTTTGACATGGAAGGGTACACCCACGAAGAGATCGCCAAGCTCCTAGGCATTTCCGTAGGAACGTCACGATCGCAGTTGCATCGTGCGCGAATGGCGTTGCGCCACTATTTCGCGAGTAAGGGAACGGAAAAATGACGGACGACTGGACGCCGCTTCTGTCACGATATGTGGATGACGACCTCGAGCCGGGCGAGCGCCGTGCGCTGGAGACGCACGTACAACGATGTGCCGAATGCCGGGATACGGTCGAGCAACTGCGTTGTGTAAGGACGTGGGCTCGATCTCATCCGGGGGTACCGCCGCGCAGGGACGTGTGGCCAAACGTAGCGGCCGCGATCCGACAGCCCGCGCGTGGTCGCGCAGCTGGTGGTCGAGATGTCGCGCAGTCGCGCCGTTGGTCGTGGCTGCCGGCGACGCGGGTGCAGGCGTTGGCAGCGGGTATTTCGCTCGTGGCGGTGGCGGCTGGGTCGTGGTGGATGTCCCGGAAGACCATGCCGGTGGCGGTCATACGGGAGATCGCGACCGCGACGTGGGAGCCCTCCATTGGCCCGTCCGCGAAATCCGCGATCCTCGCGGCGCAAACGTACAGTGCGGCGATTGCGCAACTCGAGCAGGCGGTTTTCGGAGACCCGATGAGCATGGATACGTCGACCGTGCGCCTTGTGAAAGAGCAGCTCGCGATCGTCGATCGCGCGATTGCCGAAGCGCGCGCCGCCTTAGCTGGGGATCCCAACAGCGGCTACTTAGCTGACCATTTCGCAAATATGATGCGTAAGAAGCTGGCGGTTCTCCGGAACGTGGCCAGGAGTTAAGGAAGGGGAGCAAACATGTTCACAAGTGCGGCTGCCGGGCTGCTTGCGGCGTTCGCTTTGGTGCAACACACGGACACAACGTTCGCCGTGAATCCGAGTCATCGGCTCGATGTAAGCAACTTTTCGGGAGAGGTCGTCGTACGAACATGGTCCAGAAACTCCGTACGCATCTTGGCGGATCACTCGAGGCGTGATGAGATTGTCGTTGGCCGTTCGGCGTCGGAGATTCGTGTTCGGGCGGGCTGGTGGCAACCGTACGCCGACGAGTTCCAGTTGGACATTGAATCCGATCGCGTAGGCATCCAGATGCGGAATCCGCGCCGGCCATCGATCGTCAACTATGATGTCACAGTACCTCTATCCATGCCACTGGTGATTGGCGGACCGCGCACGGACGTGAGTATCGAAGGAAGCGAGGGTGAGATCACGGTCACGGTGAATGAGGGTGACGTGACCGTCGTCGGCGGCCGCGGCCGGATCTCGATTCGGTCGATCGAGGGGGACGTGTGGCTCGAGGGGGCGAGTGGCCGGTCGCGCGTGATTGCGATCGAGGGGGACATCAACGTGCTTCGAGCATCCGGCGAACTCATTGCGGAAAGCACCGACGGCGACATTCTCATGGAGGACATGCGGACATCCGTCGTCGAAGCCACGTCGGTTGATGGGGAAATACGGTACACGGGCGACATCGACCCCGCCGGGACGTATGTCTTCGGGACGCACGATGGAGACGTGACTGTTGAAATTCCCGAAGATGCGAATGCGCGGGTCACCGTCGCCACGTTCGACGGTGACTTTTCAACGGACTTTCGGGTTTCGTTGCCGCGCCGCACCGAGGGACGGCGTTTTTCGTTTACGCTCGGTGCAGGCGCCGCAGAGATCGATATCGAAGCGTTTGACGGGGACATCGAGCTGCTGAAGCTGTTTCGCGTCCGGCGACAAAACGACTGATCGAGAGTCTTCGTCAGCGTGTAGTGCTGTCCGTCGGGTGGCGGCGGCAGTAGATTGGCCACCGCCTATGATGGTTTGCCGGTCGGTGAGCGTCCCCCTGGTCGAGTCTCGTCCGTGAGCGCGAAGTTCTGGGCGGGTTTTGGCCCGGGTCTGTTGTGGGCGGCAGCGGCTATCGGCGTCTCTCATCTCGTGCAGTCGACCCGCGCGGGTGCGGTGGCGGGCTACGGCCTGGTTGGCGTCGTCATCCTCGCCAACATTCTGAAGTACCCGTTCTTTGAATTCGGACCCCGATACGCGGCAGCGACCGGTCACAGCCTGGTCGAAGGATACTGTCGAATCGGTAAGTGGGCGCTCTGGCTCTATTTTGCCATCACCGCAGTAACCTCCCTGATCATTCAGGCGGCCGTCGTGCTGTTTACGGCGTTTCTCTTCCGCTACGTGTTCGGATTGAGCTGGTCACTTCCCCTGACAGCCGGCGTCCTGATCGTGGGATGCGCACTGTTGCTGTGGATAGGCCGTTTCAAGGTGCTCGACGTCTCGATCAAGTGTGTGCTCGTCCTCCTCGCAGTCTCCAGCCTCATTGCGGCCGCCGTCACGCTGCCCCGCGTCGATCTGTCCACCTTGGCACTGTGGCCGGGCGAACTGATTGGAACCGCGTTGCCGTTCGCGTTCGTGCTGGCGCTGGTTGGTTGGATGCCGACCGCCATCGATGTCTCGGTGTGGAGTTCCCTGTGGACGTTGGCCAAGAACGAGGCAAGTGGCACGCAAGCGTCGGTGGCAACCGCGCGGCTGGATTTCTTCGTGGGCTACGCCGGGACTGCCTTTCTCGCGCTGGCGTTTCTCACCTTGGGGGCGGGGGTGATGTATGGCTCCGGCACGTCGTTCAGCCCACAGGGCACCGTGTTTTCCACACAGCTCGTGGAACTGTATGTCAGTACACTCGGGAGATGGACGGAGCCCATTGTGCTCGTCGCCGTGGTCACCACGATGTTCTCAACGACACTCACCGTGGTGGACGGGTTCCCGCGAGCCCTCGAGCGGTCAGTTGAACGATTGCGACGCCCGGACGTTACCCAACCGGTGGTCAGCACAGGCCGCGTGTATTGGACCTGTATCCTCATCCTTGCGGTCTTGACGCTCGTTGTGCTCGCGCTGTTCCTCGGCAATCTCACCACCATGATCGATTTCGCCACGATCGTTTCGTTTCTGACCGCACCGGTCCTGGGATATCTCAACCTGAAGGCCGTGACATCGTCACATGTGCCGCCGGAGCACCGACCGCGTCGCGCCATGCTCACGTTGTCGTGGACGGGTCTCGTCCTGCTCGGAGGGACTGGAGTCGTGTATCTCGTGTCCCTGCTTACGTGATGCCCCTACTCGAAAACATCGATCCGGTCGTGGCATGTCTCTGAGGGCAGCCGTCATGACGGGACCCGGTTCCCCACTCGAGGTATGGACGCTGGACGATCCCATCATCGCCCAGGGCGGAGTGCTACTGGAGACTGTTGCGAGCGAGGTCTGTGGAACCGACGTGCACATTCGCGAGGGTCGGCTGGAGGGAGTCCCGTATCCCATCATCCCGGGGCATGTCAGCGTAGGTCGGATAATCGAAGCCAACGACGTGGAGATCGACGCCCTGGGCAACGCGGTGCGCCTGGGAGACGTCGTGACCTTCTACGATGTGCACGGCGTGTGTCACACCTGCTTTTTCTGCGCGATTGCGCGCACGCCGAATCGGTGCCCAGCGAGAAGAGTGTATGGCATTACCTACTCGGCGCATGACGGACCGTTCGGAGGGTGGGCGGAGCGCATCTACTTGCAGCCGGGCGTGCGTATCGTGAAGCTGCCCGACTCGTTGCACGCCGACGACGTGATTGGCGGGGGCTGTGGTTTGTTTACGGGCTTCGCGGCGGTGGAGCGGAGCGATCTGGCCATGGGACAGACGGTGGTGGTGCAGGGTGTCGGGCCCGTGGGACTCTCGGCGGTGGCGTTTGCCGCGCTCAAAGGGGCGGCTGAGATCGTAGCTATTGGGGCTCCAGCCGAGAGGCTCGAGCTGGCCCGGCTCATGGGGGCCGAGACGGTGCTCCCGCTCGATAGCCTGACGGCGGTGGAGCGGGTCGCGACAATTCGTGATCTCACCGGCGGCGTTGGGGCGGACGTCGTAATTGAGGCAAGCGGGAATCCCGAGGCCGTCCCTGAAGGGTTCGACATGCTGCGGGACGGTGGGACCTATGTCATTGCAGGCCATTACACGGACGCCGGACAGGTGGCCATCAACCCCCACGTGCACATCAATCGCAAACATGCCGACGTTCGGGGCCACTGGGGGACGGAGTTCCATCACGTCGTTCGCTCGCTGCGCCTGTTCGCGAAGCACAAGGAACGGCTACCGTTCCGTCGGATAATCGGCGCGCGTTACGGTTTGGATCGCGCAGGCGATGCGCTCGACGATGTGGGGGCGCTTCGAGTGACGAAGGCGATCATCGATCCATCGATTTCGGGGGTTGCGAGCGGGGGTCGTCCCAAGCGCTAGGCAGCTGCCGACAATACCCCTTCAGGGCCAACGACCTGGTTCCGGCCACCCTGCTTGGCCTCATACAACCGTTGGTCGGCTTTGTCGATCACCATCCAGATGTCGTCGCCGTCATCGGGGAGACCCGCTATACCAATGCTCACGGTCACCATCGACGGCTCGATCAGCTTCCGGAGCTCCTCCGCCTTTTCTACGGCGGCTATTGGTGCGGTTTCCGGGAAGACGATAATGAATTCCTCGCCGCCGTACCGTGCTACCAAATCACTCTGCCGTACCGACTGGAGCATGCCCCCGACCACACGGAGTACCTCGTCGCCCACCGCGTGCCCGTAGGTGTCGTTGAAGCGCTTGAAGAAGTCAATGTCGATCATCGCCACGGAGAGCTGGCGCCCATATCGCACGGTGCGAGCGGCCTCGGCTGCGGCGCGTTCGTCAAAGAACCCGCGTGCCATCAGGCCGGTGAGCGGATCCTTGGCTGACAGGCCGCGCAGCGTCTGCGCACGAGTGACGCTCAAGGTACTGACGAAGACGACGCATCCCAAGAGGATGAGGCGCGCATAGTGGATATTGAGATCGAAGGTGCCGTTGTAGTACGGCGCAAATGCCGTGCTGTTGAGATCCCAGATGAGGGCGGCGCACGCAACGATGCCGGCGTACTGGCCAATGGCGAGCAATCCCGCCATGACGCAGATGCGCTTGTCGTATCGAAGACTCGTGCCGGCAATGACAACGAAGTAGATCGAAAACAGCACCCGGCTGTTGACGGCGGCGTGAGGCCGGCCAAGGACGAGGAAAATGACGAGCACCGCTGTCACGAGCGTGACATCCAAGGCGCTGGATACGAACCCGGTACCGCGCCACTCCGTGTTGTGTTTCGTCAAGAACAGTGCGGCAATCGCAATGATGAGAAGAATCGCCGCCACCCACAGCGTTACGACGAATTGTTGCGGCGCTGGGTTTCGAGCAAACTCGAAGATGAGCGCCAAGAGGATGATGCCCACGACGAGGAATCGGATTCGCGCCATGGTGAGCTCCCCCGCGGCGCCTTCGCTCAGAAGGAGGCGATCCGGGGGTTGCAAAAAGGCTTGGCGCCGTTTCCGCAGCGTCCGGCGAAAGCGGTGAAATGCCTCGAGCTGTTTGCGGAAGGCTGTCATCGATTAGCGACGGTTGGGGCTCGGTCTCATGCGTTTGAGAATGTCGTTAATCTGCTGGGGCGGCTCGGTGAGCAGGCTCACGATAATCGTGACGAGGAAGGCGGCTCCGAAGGCCGGGATCAGCTCGTAGAGGAGGGAGTTGAGCGACGCGGTGTGCTCCCACACGAATGTCAGCGTGGTGCCCGTCACCAATCCCGCTGCCACGCCGGCGCTGGTTGTGCGGCGCCAGAACAGCGCGAGGAGGGAGGTCGGGCCGAGTGCCGCGCCCAGCCCGGCCCATGCAAACAACACGAGCCAGAACACCAATTGTTGAGCCAAGAGACCCAGAATGAGTGCAAACGCGACCAAACAGATGACCACGAGGCGGCTGTACAGTACGAGCCGGGTTTGTGGAACAGTCTCTCCGCGGCGCAGCACCTTCTCATAGACGTCCCGGACCACGCTCGACGCGGCGACCAGCAGCTGCGAATCGGCCGTCGACATGATGGCCGCAAAGATCGACGCGACGACGACACCGAATACGACGGGGTGAAGATGCTGCTGCGCCAGGACCGGATAGAGATTCTCCGTGTCCCCCGCCGGCAGCTGATTTGCGTCGGGGAAATAGACTCTCCCGACCAGCCCGATGAACAGCGCGCCCCAGGCCATCACGACGTTCCAGATCGTGCCAACGACGGCTGAATAGCGGAGCTGTGCCGGGTCGGCGATCGACATGTAGCGTACAACGATGTGCGGATTCCCCGGCGATCCGAGGCCGATTCCCAGGAAACCGATTGCCACCCCCGCGGCGAGGGCAAACGGGTCCACCAGCGTCGCATCGAGTTGGCGAAGTTCCCCAACGACCTGCGTCAATCCGCCTCGGTCGGCGATAGCGATCACCGGGAGCACGATCAGCGCGACGATCATGAAACAGGCCTGGAGCGTGTCGGTCAGGCTGACCGCGAGGAATCCTCCAAGTGTCGTGTACACCAAGACGATCAAGGCCGTCACGAAGATTCCTGCCGTCGGGTTGAGCTGGAAGCCCGCGGCAAACGCCTTGCCGCCGGCCACGAACTGTGCCGACACGTAGCTCACCATGAAGATGAGAATGACCGCCGCAATCAGGATTCTGAGCCGGCCGGCCTTGTCGTCGAATCTCGCGGCAAAGAAGTCCGGCAGCGTGATGCAGTCGTACGCTTCACTGAAGTGACGGAGCCGACGCGCGTACGAAAGGAAGAGAAACAGCTCCGCGACGATGTATCCGGTGACTGCCCACACAGCCCCAGCGCCGATGGAGTACGCCATACCGGTGACGCCGAGCAACAACCACGCGCTCCGTCCGGAAACCACCGCGGACAGGGCGACGACGAACCGGTGCATTTTCCGTCCGCCCACGAAGTATTCGGAGACGCCCGCCGACGAGAATCGTGTGGAATAGATGCCAATGGCGATTACCAGGAGGAGGTAGCCGACGAATGCCGCGACGGCGTAACCGGTGGCTGTCACGTCCGCGGTCGCAGTTTCCGGCATCAGTCCCGGCGTCTGCCAGTCCACCACGCCAGCACTACCGCGAGCGCTATGATCCCAGCCGGGAGAACGAACATCCCGAATGTGAAGGGGCTCATCATGGTGGATATCGGGTCATGTGCCTCGCATTGTCAGGGTGTTGCCAGCAAGCATACTGCGACCGGGTGGGTCTCAGCCAGCACGGTCGGCTCAGAGGGCGGATGTGTCTTCGAGTTCCCGACCGCTCGTCTCCGGCAGAAGCAGGAGAATCAAGATGAGCGCGATCACGACGAAGACGGCGGTGAAGGAAACGGCATTGCCCCATCCGAAACGGCTCGCGGCCAAACCGACGATAGCGGGTGCCGCGATGTAGCCGATCCGTCCGAGCAGGTTGTTTGCCCACGCAAAGGCGTCGCCGCGAAGTTCAGTCGGGAAGAGTTCGGTGGTGTACGCGTTCAACAACGTGAAGATCCCGACGGCGGAAAAGACCGCGGCGGTCAGACACACCGTGAGGAGCCAGAAATTGTGCAGCTGATAAGCCAGAACCACGAAGACTGCGCAAACGCCATAGATCACGACGGCACCCGGGCGTCTCCCAAGCCAATCGATGAGCTTGCCGACGTAGAAGACGAACGGCAGACTCGCAATAAACGCTAACGCGACGGCGAGCCCCACTTGACCGTCGCTGAACCCGCGCTCACCGACGGCGAACTCCTTCCAGAAGATGACGGCTGATTGGGCGCAGGCGTACGTGAGACCCCAGATCAACGCCATTTGGAGTACTCGCGCGCGATAGGGAGACCGGAGTATTGCACCAAGCGGCCGGTCGGGGAGCCCGCTTCTGGCGGCGTAATCGGCGAACCGGCGTGTCTCGCGGAGACCCCGGCGCGCATAGGCCAACAACAGGAGGGGGATGACGCCGACGAAGTAGACGCTTCGCCACCCGTACGGCGTCTCGAGCAGCAGCGGCACGACGGCCGCACACGTCACGGAGCCCATTGTGGTTGCCGCTTGCAGCACGCCGATGACGAATCCGCGGCGCTCCGCCGGGAACTCCTCTGCGGCGATCACCATGCTCAATGCCCACTCGGCGATGAGAAAGAGACGCGCCATCACTTGATAGAACCCGAAATCGTACTGGCTCACAGAGAGACCGGTGAGAAACGTGAAGGACGCGTACCCCAGAATGGTGATGGTGAGCACACGCCGTCGTCCCCACCGGTCTGCGAGCCGGACGAGACCGTACGCCAGGACCGTGCCAACACCGATGATGGAGACAAGCTGCCCGCCGCCGGCCACGGAGATTCCCAGCTCTGCCCGGAAGTTTGGCAGGATCTGCCCCAGCGCCGTGAAGTCATACCCCTCGAAGAACGTTGCGACGCTGAGAAAGACGAACAGCCGTTTCTGATAGGACGTGAGGCCGGTCAAGAAGGCATTATCCCGGAAATACGATCACGCTTTCGTGACCGTCCGCAGCGACCGCCGCTACCCCGAAGAAATAGTTGTCGATAATGAGGCCCTCAAACGTGTGTGACGAGACATTACCGACCCAGCGCGAATGGTCCCAGGTCGGCGAATCGGTGGCCCGCCAGTACACGCGATAGCCCGCCACGTTCGCGGAGTCGGACGGCGCGGTCCAGCTCAGCTGAGCCGATGGTCGCACGGCGCCTCGGATCCGGACGTCACGGGGTGGGCCCGGTGCCCAGGACAGAGACGCAAGCGTCACGGCGTTCAGCGCCGTGAGTTTGCCCGCGTAGTCGAAGTTGACGCCCTCCAACACGTCACCATATGCGATCCCGTTCTCGACCCGGATGTCTTGGTGCTGCCGGGTGTAGTTCTCGTTGGTCTCCATGATCCGCACCGCCGGGTAGCCGACGTTCGCAAACGGCGTGTGGTGTCCGCCGCGTCCAAACCTGTCGAGCCGGTAGATCATGAGGACGTCGAGGTTGGGGAGATACGTGTCGGCCATGCGATCGACGTACCGCGCCACCTGCCGTGAGATCCCGTCCACGGATCCACCGGTCCGCCGCCTGCCGCGTAGCTGGCCGAGGATCGTCGCGAACTCGACGGCGGACATCGAGATCGTTGCCGAATCCCGCACCGCCTGCTGCAAGTCCCCCTGCACGAGGGCGCTCAGCGCAATGTCGATGGGCGGGGTGCCGTCGGAAAACACACGCGCGTGCGTGTTGTCGATGACGCCGTTCACACCTTCGATATTCCCGATCATGTCGTTGTTCAGGACAGCCTGAACGTTCCACTCGTTCTCACGCGCATGGCGCGCAACCGTACCCCCGCCAAACAAGCCTTGTTCTTCGCCAGACAGTCCCGCGTACACGATCGACCCGTTGAATCGGTACTTCGTGAGCACCCTCGCCGCCTCGAGCACGCCAGCCATTCCGCTGGCGTTGTCGTTCGCGCCCGGCGCTGAATCGACGGCATTTGCGTTCCGGCTGATTCGACTGTCGATATCCCCGCTCATGATCACCATGCGGTTCCCATCAGACCAGCCACGCTGAATAGCGACGACGTTTACAATGTTGGTAGGGTGCGGGAGCCGTCCCCCAGCCGGAAAGAGTTCCGAGATGTACATCACGTCGAGACATCCGCCGCACGCTTGGCTAATGCGTGCGAACTCGGCTTTGATCCATCGCCTGGCCGCTCCAATCCCCCGAGTAGCGGACATCGTGTCGGATAATGTGTTTCGTGTTCCAAAGCTCACGAGCGTCGTGATGTCGGCGGCCAACCGGCCCGCGGAAACCTCATCGACGATTGCCAGCGCGCGTGGGTCTTCACCGGGCGGAGCTTGGCGAGCGGGAAGCGGTACAGCCGTGATGGCCAGAGCGGTGACGGAAATCAGTACACGCATGGCAGTCCCTCAATCGTAGGCGGATGAACGGGCGTTGTGCGCGCATTGCAAATGCGGGTGGGGGGCTCGGGAGCACCCACGCGCGCGTTACGGTACCGAGTGGCGCTCATTGACGCAAGCGGGCCGTTGGGTAGCTTTGAAGCCGACTCGAAACTCAGGAGACATGCTCATGCGATCTTCGCGAGCCTTGGTGGTTCTGGCATTCGTCGGGATGCTTGCGTGCTCGGAACCGACGGTGACGATACGGGAACAGGCGGTTATCGAGCAAACCCTCACCGATCAGCTGAGAACGTGGGTGCGCGCCTGGAACAACGGCGATCGAGACTCACTCTCGGCCATGTACGTGCAGGGTCCGGAGTTGACGGTTGTGTGGGTCGATGGATCGGTTCGTCAAGGCTGGGAAGAAGAAGAGCTGGCCCAGACGTCACTGTTCAACAGCACAGAGCGCGTCAACTTCGTCATGCAAAACCCAGTGCAGCATGTGATTGACATGGAAGTGGCGCTGTCAATATTCAGCCACTCGATTGACGTCGTGCGGCTTGGCGGCAGACGCGATCTGGTTCGATCCGGTGCCGGAACGGTTCTCTGGGTGCGGGATCACGAGGAGAATGTGTGGAGAATCCGCATGGCACACCTTTCAGTGGTTCCAACAAGCGCCAGTTAACTCAGCGGCGGAGAAGTCGTCCCGGCGTCGCCAACGCTTGTGCGAACCGGGCTTGCTTCTTATTCTGTGGCAACTTACCACGGAGGCCCGGCTCGTGTCGGACCCCTTCTTGAGTTCAGACGAGTACAGCGAGCGGGCGCACCGCCTGTACAACAATGCGCGGTACAACGAAGCCATCGAGGTCCTGGTCGACGGAATCGCAATCTATCCGTACGCCGTCGATCTACATGTTGGGCTGGCGTATGCCCGCATCGCCCGCGAAGAGTATGCGTGGGCTCGCGTGAGCTTCGAAGAGGCGCTCGCGCTCGACCCCGATCATGAGGAAGCCCTGGCGGGGCTTGGCGAGACCTTGCTCAAGTTGGGGCATCGTGCGGCCGCCCTCCAATGCTTCGACCGCGTCCTCCTGTTGGGATACCGGGAAGATCACGATCTCATGCTACAGATCGGTCGAGCCCTGTTCCGGGAAGGGATGATCGATCATGCGCGCGGCTTTTTCGAGATTGCCGTGGATGGCCATGAGGATTCTTCCGAAGCCGCAGCCTGCCTGGCCTACGCAGCGCACCGGCTGGGGGACGAGGACAGCGCGCTCCTGTGGCTCCGCCGAGCCCTCGATCTGGAAGGCAGCCATGCCGAGGCGCGGATCTACCTGGGGAATCTGCTCTACGACCGGGGAGAGTACGACGCGGCGCTGTTTCATTTCGAGCGTACCGAACCGGCGGACCATATCGACGAGTTAGCGGTGTGGCGGCTCATGGAGCTCAAGAAATCGATTTACCGGCTGGGCCCGCGGGATCCTGAGATTGCCCCGTGGACGAAACGACTCGATGAGTTGGCCGCCGAGGCGGACCCCATCGACAAGCTCCTCGCCGAAGTCGAAGCCACCCTGCCGGACGGCTCGTTCCGCGACCCAACCCAGCTCGAATTGTTCGGCACGCTGCTCACCGAACTGCAAGGCATGCGGCGACGCCAACCAGGCGAAACACATCGCGTCAGGACGGCCGGTGGCGTAACCTATACGGGTACCTGGCACGAGATCGTGCTGCAAATGAAGATGGACGATCGGGAGCTTTCGGATACGTCCCTCGATCAATACATGGAGCACGTCGCCAGCCGCAGTCGGGCCGAGGCCGGGATGGTAATTCCGTTCAGCGACGCCGAGAGCTTTGTGCAAGGCGCAGCCCTCGCCGGCCTCCTTATGATCGTTCGCTAGACAGCCCACACCACTTTTCCACACGATCAGACGCGAAGTGTGCATCTCCCGGGTCACACCCGAGCCCGGTGAGACATGCGTCCTGAATCCCTGCTGGGCCTGGAAACCAGCGTCACCTGTTTAGTTTACGTCGCATGTCGTGGACCTCGGGAGTGGTGCGTCACATCCTTCCAACCGAGCTCACGTTGCTGGTGCAACGCGACCCCTCGGCAAACGTGGTGGCCGTGCTCAACCACGTGAAGGCCGGCTATTTCGACGAACCGGATCATTGGACCGGCATCTCGCATGTCCTCGAGCACATGTACTTCAAGGGAACAGGTCGGCGAGGGCCTGGTGAAATCGCCCGGGACGTGCAGGTGCTCGGCGGCTACGTGAATGCCAGCACCATCTACGACAAGACTGTCTACTATGCCGTCGCCCCAGCGACCCCAGGCGCCTTGGAGCGGGTGCTCGAGATCCAAGCAGACGCGCTGACGGGTGTCGCGCTCGACCCCGGTGAATTGGCGAAAGAGCTCGAGGTCATCATTCAGGAGGCGAAGCGCAAGCTGGATACACCTTCCGCCGTCGCCCGCGAGTCGCTCTATGAGTTGTTGTTTCAGCGGCATCGCATCCGGCGATGGCGGATCGGAACGGAAGCCGGGTTGCGCCAGCTGACTGCCGCGGACGTGCGGGCCTACTACGAAACCCGATATGTGCCCGGGAGAGTGATCGTTGCGATCGTGGGCAACCTGGATATCGATCGTACGCTCAAACTGGCGGAAACGACGCTGGGCTCGTGGAAGCTTCCCACCGCCGCGGTCACGCGCTCGCCGGAAGAGGAGAACGGACGGCGACCGGCCATTCGTATGATGGAGGGCGACGTTCAGCGCGGGCTTGCCCTGATCGGCTGGCGCACCGTGAGCACGCTGGATGCCGACGCGGCCGCTCTGGATCTCACGGCTACGCTGCTGGGGCATGGGAGAGGCTCGCGGCTCTACCGTGCAGTGCGGGCGGCCGGTTTGGCCAGTGGCGCGGCGGCCGTCCACTACACGCCCACGGAGGTCGGCGAACTCGACATCGTGCTCGAGGGCGAACTCGGCACGTTGAGGGAGGCGATGCGCAGAAGCCTCGATCAGATAGCTGGATTGTGCGAGCGTGGGCCCTCACCGGTGTCACTCGAGCGCGCTCGAGCGCTGGCGCAGTCCGGTTGGGCGACACAGTTCGAAACCGTGGATGGGCGGGCGCGCATTTTCGCGGAGGCGGAGGCGCTGGGAGGGTACGAGCTCGTCGATGAGCTGTACGATCGGTTCATGGCCGTA
>JBFHWR010000040.1:0-15982 GCA_041599395.1 Gemmatimonadales bacterium
ACAGGGATCTTCTCCTCGCTCTCGAGATCTTGGAAATGCGACGCCTCTTCGAACGGGAACTCAAGCTCGACCGGATCGAGCACATGGAACACGATGATATCGTGCCCGCGGTGCCGGAGCCGATTCACAGAGTCGATCACCACTTCCACCGATTCGTACAGGTCGGAGATCAGCACGAGTATGCTGCGCCGTTTCATGCTCTCCGTGATCTTCAGCAAGGGACCCTCGAGCTCACCGTGACGCTCTGCGGTGACACGATCGAGCGTGTGCAGTACGATCTCCAGATGTTTCGCCGACGACGGCACGAAATCGACGATATCATGATCGAACGTGACGATCCCCACGCGATCGCGTTGCTGGCGCGAGAAGTACGACAGGCACGCCGCGAGATACCGACCGTAATCCAGTTTCGTGACGCCAAGACTCCCGTAGGTCATCGACTTCGAAACATCCAGCAGAATGCTGAAATTCGCGTTGGTTTCCGCCTCGAACTCCTTGACGTAGAAACGGTCCGTACGGCCGAACACCCGCCAATCGACACGACGGATGTCGTCGCCCGGCATGTACGGACGGTGCTCGGCGAAGTCGATCGAGACGCCCAGGTACGGGGAGTGATGGAGACCGTTGATGAATCCGTCCACCACGGTCTTTGCCAGTAATTCGAGGTTGCGAATCCTGGCCAGGACTTTGGGGTCGAGAAAACTCGATGTGGTGTTCACATCCCGGACGCGGGCACCGGCACGGCCTCGAGGAGCTGATCGATCAGCTGATCCGACGTGACGCGCTCCGATTCAGCATGGAAGTTCGTGAGAATGCGGTGGCGAAGTACCGGGTGAGCAAGCGCCCTCACATCCTCGAAGCTTGCGTGATACCGCCCATTCATGAGTGCTCGGGTTTTTCCCCCAAGGATGAGATACTGGGCCGCGCGCACGCTCGCTCCATACGAGACCCACTTGTTGATGAACTCGGGGGCACCGTCCTCATTGGGGCGGCTCGCTCTGGCCAGGGCGACCGCGTACTTGAGCACCGGTTCCGGAACCGGCACCTTGCGCACGAGCTGTTGGAACGCCTCGATGTCCCGGCCAGTGACCTGGTGCTCGAAGCGATGGTCTTGAATGGCCGTTGTCGTTCGGACCACATCGAGTTCGTCCACTTCGGGCAAGTATCCGATGACCGTCTTGAACATGAAACGATCGAGCTGTGCCTCGGGCAGCGGATACGTGCCCTCCAGCTCGATGGGATTTTGCGTCGCAAAGACGAAGAACGGCTCCTCTAAATCGTACGTCCGGCCCTGAACCGTCACCCGGTGCTCTTGCATCGCCTCAAGCAACGCTGCCTGCGTTTTGGGCGGCGTGCGATTGATCTCGTCGGCCAGCACGATGTTGGCGAAGATCGGGCCGGGCATGAACACCATGTGCCGCTTGCCCGTTTCGGGATCCTCTTGCACGAGGTCGGTCCCGGTGATGTCGGACGGCATCAGATCAGGCGTAAACTGGATGCGCGAGAACTTGAGGTCGAGCACTTGCGCAATGGTGTGAATCAGCAGCGTTTTCGCCAACCCCGGCACGCCCACGATGAGACTGTTGCCCCCCGCGAAAAGCGAGAGGAGCACCTGATCGATCACCTCCTCTTGTCCGATGATGAGCTTGTGAAGCTCGTCGAGGATACGATTCCGGCCGTCTCGAAGGCGGTCGGCCACGTCGGCGTCGTCGATGCTTTCCAACTGAACTGGTTGCGTCGTCATAAGGCTCCAATCAGTGCGTCATGGCGTAGACGATGTAGTTCACGCCGAGCTTGTACGCTTCGTTTGACAGTGCAATAGGGATGAACCCCGTATCCGAAAACTCCCACGATTCACCGATGTCGTTGTTGTAGTTGACGATGACCATGAGGCGTTTGTTGGGATCGTTGTCTTCGAAGATGCCGTAGTATCGGGCTCGGAAATTCCAGTAGGGGTGGTAATGGTCCAGCGATTCGATATCGAAGAACGAGTGGAAAATGGGGTACGACGGGTCTAGCTCAACCAGGGCGCCATCCGGCAACACCTGGCGCATCTTTTCCTCGAAATTGTACCACTGGCTTTCCGCAAAGTCGTCGAAGATGATGAACCCGCCCTTCTGAAGGTAGGCTCTGAGACTCTCGGTCTCCCCCCGTGTCATCGTCCAGAATCCCGGCTCGGAGATGTATGCGATGGGGTACTTGAAGAGATCCGGGTCGTCCATGGCCATGATGTTGCCACCGTCCATGTACGGCCGGATTGCCGTGAGCTCGCTCAGGATCTTCATCAAGTTTTGCTCGGCGCGCGGATAATCATGATCCCACTGGAGGTCGCCCCGACGCCGAAAGCCGCGGCCCCCACCCCACGCCGAAAGCGGCTCGAAGCGGAGCCGTACAAACGTGAACCGGCCGTCATACTCGACATTGAACTGTTCGCGCGGATCCGGGGGCGATGCCTGCGCGTGCAGCGGCACATCCCACGCGATGACGTGGCCGGCGACCAAACCCGACAGGATGGCGTTCACGAGGACGGTCCGGCTGCGCGCCACTAAAGCCTCCTCGGTTTACGGCCCGCTTCCACGAGCCGCGTAGATGCGGAGCAGCAAATCTTGGGCCTTCTCGAAGTTCGGGGCGGTCTCGAGGGAGGCGAGAACAGCCTTGCGGGCCGGGCCAATCTCTCCCGCCTCGAAGTGCGCGAGCGCCAGCTCATACAACGCGTCTGCCCGGTCGACAGGATCGAGGGCCACGACCGCCCGCCGTTCTCGGATCGCCACTGCATGCTGCCCCGATGCGCGAGCTAACCCCGCGAGCCGCTCGTGAACCGCCACGTCATACGGATAGATGAACATCGCGGCCTCCAGCGCCGCCGCCGCACCGCTCGAATCGGGCACGTGGAGGCGGAGGTCGGCCAGCTCCACGTGGGCACGATAATCCTGTTCGTTGAAGCTAACCAACGTCGTCAGCTCATCCACCGCCAAGCGGATGGACCCGTTCGCTTTATGAATCTGTGACAATAGCCAATAGGGGCTGTCGCCGCCCGAATACTCCGGAAACAGTGCCTTGGCCCGCTCGAGATAGGGGCGTGCCTGCTCGTGTCGTCCTGCTTTGAAATGATGCGTGCCGGCCGCAAGCTGTGCCCGAAAGTCGGACGGATCCGAGGCGCCCCGCATCACGATTTCGGGGCGATCAACCCGGTCCGACCGACCGCTCACGGCGGCAAGTTGTCCGGCAAACCGCTTCTCGATGTAGGCATCGAACCGTCGTTGAAACGCATCGATGTCCGTGTCCAACACCCGCCTGAACACCTCTGCGCTTGTGTCACCGGCCTTGAATCCCGCGAGCATATCAACCAGCGCCCGACCGCCGTGATCCTGCTCGATGATTTCGCACACGAGCGAGGCCTGGTAGTACGAGAAGCCAATCTGTTCGGGAAACGCCGGCCGCATGAACCCACGGTTCATGTCGTTGATCGGTACCAGGCGTCCCTGTTTGAACGCCTGCAGGAACGCGGGCATCACGTCTGCCCCCCAACCCGCTCGCGCACGCCGTTCCTCGAAGACCGCCAAGCCCTCCGTAAACCAGCGTGGCACTTTGCCGTCCGTCATGCCCAGATGAAACGTGTGCGCCAGCTCGTGCCAGAACGTTGACCCCCAATTGAATTGCCCGGCTTGCCGCGCCGAAGGAGAATCCATCGCCATCACCGGCCCGAAGCTTACCCCCAGCGCGCCGAGCCCAACCAGTCCAACCGTGCGAACGGAGAAATCCGCATGATCGGGGAAGACCTCCACGCGAATCGGCGTCGGCGGCCGATAGCCGTATCGTGCGGCGAGCTGATCATACGCCTGCTCGGCAAGAGGCCCGAGGTACAGCGTCAGCAGCTCCGACTCCTTGCCATCGATGTGGAATGCAAAGCGGGCGGTCGTCGTGCGAGGATATTGAACCAACGTATCCAAGAGATCGAGCGTATTCTTGGTCCAGGCGTTGTAGGGATCGCCGGCGAACGCCTTTTCCAAATGAGCGCGACCGTCGGACACGGCTCCAATGCGAAGCTGGTTCATGCCGAGCAGCACAAACCCGCGCCACGATTTCGGATCGAGTTCGACCGCCCGCTTCGCGAACGTGACGGCTTCTGCGTAGCGCCGGTTCTTCGCACTGACATCGGCCAGCGTATTGTACAGTTCGGCGTATCGAGGATTCAGCGCAAGCGCCCGGTTGACGGCCGCATCGACCCCCCTTCGATCGTCGCTGAGGAAACGAATCGCCGCACTCGTCGCAAGCGCGTCGAGCGAGTTGGGATTCACGTCCAAGGCCCGATCGACTTCCGCCACCGCCTGATCGTACTCCTCGAGCTCTCCCAACAACCCAGCAAGAAAGACACGGGCCGGCACCAGGTGTGGGTTCACCTCCAGGCTTTCACGAACGCGTTCGAGGGCATTCGGCTTCCCATCAAACCGATCGGTTCTCGCAAGACCCAACAGAGCCACCGGGTGCCGCGGGTTTCGTTTCAGCACGTCCTCGAACGCCGCGCGTGCCTCCTGGCTCTCGTACTTCTCCAGGAACAACTCACCCACCTGAACGCGCGGCTTCAGATCCGCCGGATCTTTCGCAATCGCCTCGTCAACGGCTCTCAAGGCGTCCTTGAAGAGCTGCGGATTATCCCCCCCGAGGTAACGCACGGCCGTGGCGACCGCGGCGAGGTCATCCGCGCTCAACTGATCGCTCCGATTGTACACGTCGATGAACGTATCGAACTCGCGCAGCGCCTCAGCCACGCGTCCACGGTCGTAATCCAGCACCGCGCGGTTCAGCGTTGCGCGGAGCCGGTCTGACGCGTTCCCCTCGATGGCGCGCGAGAACGCCTGCGCGGCTTCCGCCAGCTCGCCCCTCTCCCGAAGCACCTCACCCAATGCATTCCACAGCTCGGTCGAGCCCGGATTGGCCGCGATGAAGCGCCGCGCCGTCTGCTCCGCGTCATCGTAGCGACCGATCTCCTGAAGGGCATCGACCAGCGTGCGGGACGCGCGCGCGGAACCAGGTGCTTCACGCACCGCCTGCGACAGGATCTCAATCCCCTCGTCGTAACGGCCGGATCTGAGCGCGGTGACGCCCTGCTCCACCGACTGCCCAGCCGCCGCCGCGGACGTCAGCAACTGGCCCGCGACCATCACTGCGCCAAGCGACGCCATCCGAAGGATCACTGCTTTTTTTCCCGCGTTCGAATGAGCTGGCTCGTGCGGGCCAACTCTACGAGCAGCCGTTCCAGCTCCAGCTCATACTGTTCGGCGTTCATCGCCCCCTTCATGTTTCGAAGCTCTGCGATCTGCCGCTCGAGTTCACCTTTCGTTTCGTTCAACCGCGTGAGCGCCGGATCGGACGACACAACCACCTCCGGCTGGTCCACGGCATCGAGGAAAAAGGTCCGCGCAAACGCCCCGTCTTTGGCAGCGGCGTGCGGATCGTCGGTGCCTTCTCCGTCACCGTTATCGTCGAGCTGCGCGTGTTCCGTCAACAGCCGTCCGTCTTGCTCGTACACCCGACCCACCTCTCGGCGAGCATACGTGAACGCCTCCAGCAGCGACACACGATCGTCCTTGTCGATGTCCGCAACGTCAGATGCAAACGCGGCAACGAAAAACTCGGGGAACAGCGTCTCGTTTCGTTCGAAGCCGCTCTTCGTTGCCGTGAGAATCGCGCGTCGCTCGCCGGACATTACGGCAAGAAACCCACCGCTCGCGCTCGTCGTGTTGACGAACGCGATGCGCTGGGTCGGGAAGCGATCGAGCAGATTGTCGAAATCCTGAGCCGACAAATCTGGGCCGGGAACGTTGAAATACGCATCTTCACCTTGAAAGCTTCCGTGCCCAATCAGCACGACCGCCACTTGGGCCATTGCCCCAACGTGCTCGGCAAGTTCGTTCAGCACACGCATGACGTTCTCGCGCGTCGATCGCGCGTGGATACGGGCAGGATCGCGCTCCACCTTCTCGGCAAGAAAGATGATGTTGGTTGGTGCGATGCCCAAACGGTCCCGCGCGGCATCCGCCAATGATTGCCCCAGCGCATAGAATCGCTCGCGCCGCTCCGCGTCGCCACCGACGCCGCTGACGATCACCAGCGTCGTTTGGGCTCCAGCGGTCGCCACCGCGGCCACGAGCGCCACGGTCGCTAGCGTCAGACTCCTCACGCCAACCCCCGCCACCGGCGCACGCCCCACTCCCCAGCCACCAGGGCCATGAGCAGCAGAAACAAGACCGGCATGTCCCAAAGATCCTTTTCCTCGTACACCGTTGTCCCGCTCTCAGTGAAACTCACATCCTCGGCCAACGTCGCGGCGGTTTCACTCGTGTAGAAGTGTCCACCGGTCTCATTGGCGATCCGCTCGAGCAGCGACGCATGCATCTCGGCGTCGAAGTATTCGGTCGCGAGCTGTGTTGCGTCAACGTAGACCTCGTCGGACCCGATCACGACGTCGTCACGTCGCGCCTCGACGCGAATTGTATAGAGCCCCTCCTCTTCGGGAACCAGGCCAGTGCGATATTCTCCGTCCCGCTCAACGTTCCATTCCATCGGGAGCTCGTGAATGCGGCCCGACGGGGACGTGGCAAACGCAACCGCCTGGACATCGTTCAATGCGATGTAGCTGGAATCGGTGACCGCCGTCGTAAGGGATACTGCGTGACCGGGCGCCACCTGATCCGCACCCGAGGTGGTGGTTACCTGCGAAGGGACGTAGCTGACGAGCCAGCGCAAGATCTGTTGCCAAAACGTCTCATGCGTTTGGTCTTCAAGCGGGATATCGGCGTGCATCTGCCAGATCCAGGAGTCTTGCACCGGAAACGCCAAGGTCTTTCCTCGCCCGTAGCGCTGGTACGCCAGGACCACATACGGGTCCGATCCGGTGTCCGATTCCCCAGTGAGAAGCGTACTTGCCCCCGGCTTGATTTCGGTAATGGGGTTGAGCAACGACAAACGCGGTAAGGTGGACCAGCGCTCCGTCGACTCGTCGATGGTCCCGGCTAACCGCGTTGCCGGATGCGACCGGCCGAACGGCGTGAGCCGTACCCGCACTTCGGCAAAGAACGGTTCCGGGGGCGTCCCCTCCTGGGGCAGCACCACC
Source organism: Gemmatimonadales bacterium (assembly GCA_041599395.1). Classification (GTDB taxonomy): domain Bacteria; phylum Gemmatimonadota; class Gemmatimonadetes; order Gemmatimonadales; family GWC2-71-9; genus JBFHWR01. The sequence continues at coordinate 7,115 of JBFHWR010000040.1, forward strand.
GGCAAGGCGTCGGCCACCGGCGTCCCACCGTACCCGCCTTCGGCAAACGAGAGACGGCCGCCCAACATCAGGAGCCCGCCGCCCCGTTGACTCACGAACTCCTCGATCATATCGAGCTGGTCGTGCGTAAAGGAGCTCGCTTCGACACTTCCGAGGATCAAACCGCGGTAGGCAAACAGTTCCTCTCGGGTCTTGGGAAAGAAATTGGCCAGCTCGTCTTCGTCGTCGACTTCGAGTCGAAGGTACTTATCCTCCGCCGTGCGCTGCAGCGTCACCAGCTGGAGATTGGCATCGCCCGCAACCGCACGGCGAAGGAACTTTACCTCGAATCGAGGCTCGCCCTCGAAATAGAGGATCTTGGCGCGCCGGTTCTCCACGATGACCAACGCCTCTCGCACGTTGTTCTCCGCGACCAACTCGTCCGGCTGTATCGGCACCACGAACCGAAAGCGGCGGGGACCGGCTTCCGATACCGTGAAATGCAGGCGCACCGTGGTCAGTTCGCCGTCTCTCGGTAGCCGAACATCTTCCGAAGTCACGATGCGGCCGGCGTCTTCGACATTCACCTGAATCGTCTGACCGCGGAATCCTCGATGCGCAACCATCACGTCTACCGCAACGGAAGATCCGAGCATCACGGCGCGAGGCGTGTCGACCCGTCGGATCTCGATGTCTTTCTCGAAGCGTTCGCGCCCGAGGCCGATGGTGTGCACAGGTACGCCTTCGGCGCGGAGCGCGAGCAATGCCTCGGTGAGAGCGCCGTCCGCATTGTGCGCGCCGTCGCTGACCAGAACCAGTCCGGCGAGCGGGACCCCACCCAACTCCTGATGGGCCTGCTCGAGCGCCTTGCCGACGTCCGTACGGGACCCGGCAAATGTGAGGAGCGCTGGATCGTTCAGCCGCTCGACGACGTCCGAGAAGCGGAAGAATCGGAGCTTGAAGCGGTCCGCGAGGTCCTGTAGGAGGGGGCTGCCGTCCGAACCGAACGTCTCCGCAACGAACGCATGGCGGGGCCCACCGTCAACGTCGGCAATCTGCATGCTGCGCGAATCATCGACCAGCACGCCGAGGAAGTTCTGTTGCGGGACAACGGTCGCAATCATGAGCATCGGCCGCGCGAGACAGAACAAGACGACGGCAAAGGCGGCCAGCCGCAAGCCCACCAGCACGGATCGGCCGAGCGTGCCGAGTTTGCCGCGTACGCGCGAGTACGTCAGGACCGCAACAACCGCTCCAACAGCGCCGGCAAGCGGCAACCACCATGATGCATTGCCAAAAACCAACTCGCCACGTTCGAACACGACGGGTCGGTACTTGAACAAGAAGGTGAAGACGGCCCCAAACAGGCCCATCGCTAGTGTGTCATACCGTAAATCACGAAGTTCACACCCATCTGATAAGCAAAGTTAGAGAACTTGATGGGATAATACGGGTTGTCCGCGTGCTCCCATGCGTCTCCCAAATCGGTATTCCAGTTGATGACAACCAAGAGTCGGCCGTCGTCGTCGAAGATCCCCTTGAGGAACGGAACGTAGCCGTCGCGCTCCCAGGTCGGCCCCCCACGCATGCCCTGCCCGACATTGGGAACTTGCACGAGATTGTCGATCCGGTAGAACACCCGCAGAATGGGGTGATCTGCCGAAATATCCACGATGCTATACTCGGGCAACACTCGGTGGATCTCATGTTCAAAGTTCGCCCATTCGCGGCTTCCCCAAAAGTCGTCAACGACGAGAAATCCGCCCGCCAGCAGATAATCTCGCAGCCCGGCCACTTCGGGCGCGGTCAGCGCCATCGCCCCCACTTCCAACATATAGAGGAACGGGAACCGCCGAACGCCCGGATCGTCCAATCTGATCGGATTTTCGTGTTCATAGGCGTCGATGCTCGTCAACCGCCTGAGGCCAAACACGAAATGCTGATCTGCCTCCGGATAGTCGATGCTCCAAGACCGTCCCCGAAAGCTGCTGTAGATCGCGCGCGTGAAATAGAACGTCCAACCAGGCGGCGCCAGCTTGGTGAACTGGCCCGACCGGCCGCGCTCTGGTCCGTACCGACTGAGCCCGTCGGGGTTGTGCGCCGTTTGGATCGCAGCGATCAGTCCGATTGGCACGATAGCCAGCGCGGCCAGTGTCACCAATCGAGCGGGAGTCTTCATTCAGCCTCGCAGTGCTGGCCGGCCATGCCCGGTCAACCTCAATACCGACCTCGACGACCCTGAGTTCCCGTGTTCGATGGATCGCTGCCCCTCGTTAAAGGGTACGCGCCAGGGCGTGTCCCGTTGAGGGCATTGTGCCGCGGATGACCGCAATTCAGCCGCCGATGACCGCAGTTCAGATGGACGCATAGATGGGGCCGTTGCTCCGTTGGCGTTGCTGTTCTAAACGTCGAAGTTCTCGCCGGCCGCGAAAGGGCGATGATCACATATTGGCGATCAAGCGCGTATGAGGGAAAGCGGCGACCTGGAGGGCTCGCAAGTGATGGCGGATGGGGCAAGTTGGCGTCACGCTGGCTTGGCGTTCCCATTTGGATCCCGCGAGCGCGACTTTACGGTCTGGGCGCGCCCGCCGAACCATCACGCCGCGGATCAGCCACACCGGTCATCACACCGGTCGCGGGGTCGACGTGGATCCCGTGGATCCGGCCGAAGTATGAAGCGGAAGCGTTCGCGCGAACGTCGAACCCCCAGCCCTCAAACGCGGTGACATCGGTAGCCGCCCAAGCGGTATCACCCCGATCCTCGATGGACAGGACCTCTCCCGACGGGTGCAGGCGCGGCGCGGCCATCGCCTCCGCGAGGGACAGGTCTTGATCGACGGCGCGGCTGAGCGTCGCTACCAGCGCGGAGATGATCCGGCGGCCACCCGCAGCGCCCAAGACGTACACTGGCCGGCGGTTTTCCAGCACCATCAAAGGGGAGATAGCGGACGCAGCCCTCGTCCCCGGGGGGGTACTCCCCAGGTACCCCATCGTTGCGGCGTAGACAAAACCCAATTCAGGTGTCACGACCTTCGATCCCATCGTGGGCCCGATGGTCTGCGTGAGGGCCACGGCATTGCCACGCGCATCGATGACGGACAGGTGCGTCGTGTGAGCATCGAAGTCACTGGACGGAGAAGGTTCCGGCGAGGCAGCAGTGACGGGAAGTTGGAGTTCGCCCGCACGCTCCGCTGCGCGCTTCTTGGACACGATCACCGAGGCCTGGTCGTCTCCCGCCGTCCAACTCCATTCGAAATCTGCAAAGCCCAATCGGAGAGCGGCCGCAACCGTACCTCCCCAACGTGCCGATGACATCGCCGCGAGGTCGAAGTGGTCGAGGATTTGGAGAATCTCGATCGTCGTCGCCCCTGCGGCGGGAAGCCACGTCGCCACGAGACCGTAGCCGCGGTAGCTCCCTCGCACCACTTTCGCGGCACGTGCACTGTAGTCCGCCAGATCCGTGGCCGTGACATACCCGCCGTTTGCGCGCATGTCCGCTGCAATGCGCTCGGCGATCGCGCCTCGGTAGAACACGTCAGCACCATGGCGTTGAATGGCGCGCAGGGTTGCCGCGAGCGCCGGCTGCGCAAAGCGATCGCCCGTGGCATACGGAGTTCCGTCGGACCTCAGAAAGTGCCGCCGCGACCCCTCAAACCGAGCCAGTTCCCTCGCCGTTCCGGCAATGCGCTCGGCCTCCTGGGCCCCGAGCACAAACCCCGAATCGGCAAGCGCAATGGCCGGCGCCATGACTTCATCGAGCGAAAGAGACCCGTGCTCCTCCAGCGCCTTCGCATGCGCCGCGACGACTCCCGGAATCCCTATCATGCCATAGCCGCTTGCAAGCCGCTCACTTTCCTCGTCATTCGGATAGCCGGCCGGCACTTGAGTCGTGCCATCAATTCCGTGGAACTCTCCATCGGTCACGTGAATGAGCCATTGCGCGCGCCCTCCGATCCCCGACATGCTCGGCTCGACCACTGCGAGGACAAACCCCGCCGCGGCCGCCGCGTCGACGGCGTTGCCGCCGCGCTCGAGGATGTCCACCCCCGCTGCCGTTGCGAGCGCCGCGCTCGTAACCACCATCCCATTCGTGGACCGGGCGACCTGCGCGGCTTCAGGCCGGACGGCGCGAACGGTGCGAGCGACATCGCTGCTCGGGCGTGGCGCACAGGCTCCGATGAGTGTGGCCGCCAGGCCGAGGCATGCGATGTTTGCGACATGTCGCTGTGGACGGGTGATCGTTTTCATCGTTCTTTTTGTGAAGTCCGGAGCCAGTGACCCGCCAATCTACAAATCCGTGATGGCTCGCACCATGGGCGCACCGAATTGTGTGACCCCGCGGCGTGCTCAATGAAGCCACACAACGGCGAAATCGATCAGACATGAGCGTTCAGTCAGCAGAGCAGCGTGACTGGCACGGGTTAGACGAAGGCGGCCCCATTCGGGGGCCGTCTCCGTGGTTTCAGACGTACTATTCACCCGTCTCACCGCTCGCCCGGCCTGGCACCGTGCACAGAGAAGCGATTAACTTGTGCGACCAGAACGTTCAGGAGTGCGAGCTGGTGTTGAGTGACGAGCTCGAGAGGCTGCAGACCGCCCTCGCCGGCAAATACGAGATTGAGCGGGAGCTCGGTCAGGGTGGGATGGCCATCGTCTATCTCGCTCAGGACGTGAAACACGAGCGGAAAGTCGCGATCAAGGTCCTCCGGGCGGAGCTGGCCGCTTCCTTGGGGGCTGATCGCTTCGTGCGTGAGATCAAGACGACGGCCAATCTGCAGCACCCGCACATTCTTCCTTTATATGACTCGGGGGAAGCCGACGGGTTTCTCTTCTACGTCATGCCCTTTGTCGAAGGCGAATCGCTGGGCGACCTCGTCAAGCGCGAGAAGCAGCTGCCATTGGAAGACGCCCTCCGGTACACGCGCGAGGTCGCCGATGCCCTGCACTATGCCCACGAGCGCGGTATCGTGCATCGCGACATCAAACCTGACAACATCATGATCACCGGCGGTCACGCCGTCGTGGCCGATTTTGGAATCGCCGGTGCCGTGACCGCGGCAGGCGGCAACAAGCTCACCCAAACTGGAATGGCGGTAGGCACGCCGGCCTACATGGCGCCGGAGCAGGCCGTCGGCCAAGAAGTCGATGGTCGGGCTGACATCTATAGCCTGGCGTGTGCACTGTACGAGATGTTGGTGGGTGAAATCCCGTTCACGGGCAACACACCGCAGGCGGTGATGGCACGTCATGCCATGGAAGAGGTCCCGCGGCCGAGTATCGTGCGCAACACGGTCCCGACCGATTTGGAGGAGGCCATTCTCTGCGCAATGAACAAGGCCCCCGCCGATCGCTTCAAGACGGCGGCCGAGTTTTCCGAGGCTTTGGCGTTTGTCGATACCGCGACCGCGACGCACCGACGTCCCACGGCGACGACGACGGTCTACAAGCGGCCGGGCGCCACCCAGTCGAGGGGTCTTGCAATTGGGTTGTCAGCCGTCGTGGTGGTAGCCGTTGGGGTAACCCTCTGGCAGTTGTTGCCGACGTCCGATTCCGGGACACGGGCCTCCGGGATCGCCGGTCTCGATCCCAACAGCGTTGCGGTGTTGTACTTCGAGGATCTCACGCCTGGCGGTGAGCTCACGTATTTGGCCGACGGCATTACGGAAGGGTTAATTGACCAGCTTTCCCAGGTTAGGGAACTCGACGTCATCTCGCGAAACGGCGTGGAGCCGTATCGAGGGGGTGCGGTTTCGCGTGACAGTATTGCGCGAGCGCTCCGAGTTGGCAGCCTGATCGAAGGCAGTGTCGAGAAGATTGGGGAACGGGTGCGCGTGGCCACGCGGCTCGTCGACGGAAATAGCGGCACCGAATTCGATCGTGCAGGGTTCGAGCTCCCCGCCGACGATCTCCTGGCAATTCGGGACTCCGCGACTCGAGCGACCGCCCGCCTCTTTCGGGAACGGCTGGGTGAGGAGGTGCGTCTACGTGAACTCAGGGCGAGCACGGCCAACGTAGACGCATGGTCCCTGGTGCAGCGGGGCGAACGCCTACGGAAGGACGCCGAGCGACTGATCGAATCCGACAGTACCGAGGCGGGACTCCTGATTTTCGATCAAGCGGATTCGGTGCTCGCTCTGGCAGAGAGTGCGGACCCGCAGTGGATAGTAGCCCCAACACTGAGAAGCGAAATCGCTTATCGGAGATCACGGCTCGCGCACGATCAGCGATCCACGTTCGACTGGGTGGATGTTGGACTTGCGCACGCTAACAGGGCCTTGGAAATCGATCCCAACGCCCCGAGAGCGCTCGAGCTACGCGGCACAGTGCAGTATTGGGCATATCTCAATGACCGCGAGCCCGATCCGGAAAAGGCGCGGGATCTACTGTACGCAGCGAAAGGCGATCTCGAAAAAGCCACGGAAGTGGATCCGACGCTGGCCAGCGCCTACGCAACACTGAGCCATCTCTACTACCAGACCGATGACGGAACGACATCCGTCGTTCTCGCCGCCGAGCGAGCATATCGCGAAGATGCGTACTTGACGGTCGCGCAACAGGTACTCCACCGACTGTTCCTCGGCAATTACGATCTCGAACAGTTCTCACAAGCCCAGCGTTGGTGCAACACCGGCGCCGAGCGGTTTGCTGACGACCCTCGGTTCAAAGAATGTCAGCTCTGGATCCAGACGACGCCAATCGGACACCCGAATGTCGAGGAAGCGTGGCGCATATGGAACGACATGGTGCCCGAGATTCCCGAGCCAGATCGGGAATATCAAAGCCGGTGGGCAAAGATGATCGTGGGAGGGATCTTGGCCCGGGCCGGCCTGGCTGACAGTGCCCGGAGTGTGCTCGAGTCGGCCCGCCTTACGCCCGACAAAGATCCTCTGAGGGAGCTTTCGTGGCTCGAGGCTTACATGCGCGTCGTTCTCGGTGACCACGACGAAGCCATCCGGCTGCTTAAGCAATTCCTCATCGCCAATCCGCGAGACGACCCGGGTCCCGAGGCCAAGTTGTACTGGTGGTGGCGCGACCTCCAGGGCCATCCTGAACTAAACGAAGTACGCGCGGCATTGGTCGTCTAACGCACGGCGCAACCGTCTCTCTCCCGAAACATTGTTGCGCCCCTGCAACACTTGCGTGCGCCAGTTCCGTGTCGCACTTTGACGATGATTGGTGACTGCAACCGTCCCGTTCGTTGCACAACCTGTCGAGTCGTGGCCGGATGCGCGCCCCTCAATTGTGCTGTCTAGTCACTGATTGCTCCCCCCCCACCCGGCTTAAGGCGGGAACACGTGCTTTGGCGGTCCCTCGTTACGCCGGAAGGAGTCAGTCCCATGAAACGTCTCTTCCTCGCGGGCCTCACCGTGTGTTTTTTGGCGGCGTGTCAAGATGCACCCTTACCAACGGACTCACCGGAGGCACCCCTGTTCATAAAGGCCGGAAAAAAAGCACCGCAGGCCCAAATCAACGCGCTGATAAAACAGATCTTCCCAAAACCGTGGTCACCCTGGCACGACCTCAAGTCTCAACTCTTCGATGCCGTGGGCGCAGATGACTTTGACGCCGCTATTGCGCCGGCAACTGCTCTCATCAATGGTGCGCGCGCTCAGGACGGGGTGAGCGACGAACTCAAGCAGGAGTTCATCGATGTGATCACGGCCTTCGCACAACTCCCCACAGTCGATCTCAGCGGACTGGGCCCTAACACGGGACTGGGATTTGTAACTCCTACACAGGGTGGGGTGATCACGTCCGACCCAGGGCTCGGTGACGACTTGGGATTCGCGGTCGCGACCTTCTTGACCGGAGACGCCCCGACACCGCTCGCGGTCATTGTCGAGAGTCCGCAAGACTTCGTTGGCGACTGCCTGCCGTCGGCGGACGTGGGAGCCCAGGTCGAGGGATGCTCTCCGATGAGCACGGTCCCGGAAGTGGAGGAATTCGTAAACGAGATCGTCATCGCTGTGTGCCTCGACTTCGCCGACCCGAACGCCGAGGACGCGACGCTGCACAGAGCGAACGCCGAGACCGTGGAACTCGAACCGGCTGCTTCCCCTCCGGAGTTGGTCGAAGACTGCAATCAGACGTTCGCGAGCGAAAATGCCAGCTGGCTGATGAACGTCGCGAGGGCGGGGTGGAAGAAAGTCGGACGCCCGTTGGTTTCCTTGCTGAACCCGGAGCCTTTGCAGGCGAGCGTGATGACCGTGGGCGAGTCGGGATCGCTCGGTGGTCGCACCAAAAACTTCAGCAACTTCGGCTGGGCCGTGCCGTTGGCGGAGGGACCCGACCTCATTATTGAAAGCATCGTGGTGTCCCCAGCGTCGCCCACCTCCGATGACGCCCTTTCATTCACCGTCACTGTGACCAATATCGGAGACCAAACGGCCGGAGAATCGGAGCTGCTGTTCGAAATCGAGGAAACAGAGTATTCGGAGACCGAGTTCAGTATCTTCATCACGGTCGATCCGCTCGATCCTGAGGAATCGGCAGTTATCCTCATCGACGAGTGCGGCGTTGAGTGTTCCATCTTCTTGAGCGCTGGCGACTACCTTGCCCGTGCAAGGGCCGACGCTCCTGTCGAGGGATTCGATCAGGTGGACGAATCGGACGAAACCAACAACGAGTTGGAGGAAGAGTTCACGGTCGCCCAAGGCGAGGAGTGCTGTGACTGACGCCTGACCGCGACCCTCCGATGACACGCTCCGAAGGCGGCTCAGGAAGTGGGTCGCCTTCGGTTTTCAAGCCCTCTCCCTGCTGCCAACCCCCGCGTGTCGGGGTCGCACCGGGAATCCGCTAGCCCTCAAGTTACCGCGCCAATCGGCCGATTGAGTACCGTGACTGGGGAGGCATGTGAAATGGTGGTTTGCCTCACTGAAACGGCGCCGA
>JBFHWR010000041.1:0-15978 GCA_041599395.1 Gemmatimonadales bacterium
CGCCGACGCCCGCCGCCGCCGTGTGAACCCATTTGAGTGTACTGCCTCCGGCGCGCACGACCGGGGCGGCCACCCCCCACCCCATGTAGACTTCCGCGCCCACCGCACCACGGATCGCGTCAGCACTGCCTCCCCCGCCGTCCCCGTCGCTCGAGCCGGGTGTCACAACGCCCACAACATCCCAGCCCTCGCCGAAGGCCAGACGGATTGCGGTCGTTGACTCATCGGGAATGGACCAGACCGGACGCACCGACGCCAGCTCGAGAACGGCGCGTCTCAATCCTGCTCTTCGACAGTCAGCGTTCGCGCCGAACCCAGCAGCTGTTCTCGAACCCGCTCGTGTTTCGGTCTATCCCCCCGCATCGCGATCTCCACGACGATGTGATCGCCTCGATGTTCGGAGTGGAGCGAGTGAACGTGGAGTCCCGCAGCTTCCACGATTTGCCGAAGCGCCGATACCCGCTTCGGATCAGGTTCGATCTCGAGCTTCACACGACTGAGTTCCTGGTGCGTCTTGATAAAGTCTTCCAGGCGGCCCAGCACGGTCAGGACGATGACGACCAGCACGGTCGCCCCGACGGCCTCCATGATGGCCCCTGCTCCGATGGCCATCCCGATTGCCGCAACGAGCCAAATAGTCGCGGCGCTGGTCAGCCCTAGAATGTAGCCACGGCTGTGCAAGATCGTCCCCGCACCAAGAAAGCCTACACCGGTGACGATCTGCGCAGCGATCCGTGACGGGTCTCCCACAAACTCCGCCATCGACTGCGAGAGCCGCGTAAACAGGGCAGCTCCCACGCAGATCAAGATGTTCGTGCGGAGGCCGGCCGGCTTGCCGCTGACTTCCCGTTCAAAGCCAACGATCCCGCCCAACACCACCGCCAGCACCAGGATGCCAAGCAGTTCGAGCCGCAGCCCCGCCACAAGCTGATTCAAGAGGTTGCTCATTGCGGGGTGGCGGTACGCAGCTCCGCGGGCAACAGCCCCATGCGGCTGCGCGTGCCCCGGATGGTCTCGCGTGCGACCTGCCGCGCGCGTTCGGCGCCGGCGCTCAACAACTCGCGTACATGATCGGGACGTGCATGGAGGTCCGCCGCTCGTTCCCGGACCGGCTGCAACTCGTGGGCGATAGACTCCGCGAGCACCCGTTTGCAGTCGAGACACCCCCATCCGGCCGTGCGGCATTGCTCGGCCACATGGGTCACGGTGTCCGCCGACGAAAAGTATTGATGGAGCGTGAACAGGTTACACACATCCGGATTGCCGGGATCGCTTTTGGTCACGCGGGCCGGGTCGGTAACAGCCGGTCGCAGACTTTGCCAGATCGCGTCTGGATCGTCGAGGATGCCGATGGTGTTGCCAAGACTCTTGGACATTTTGGCTTGACCATCCAACCCGAGGATGCGCCGCGCCGACCCAACGACCGCCTCCGGTTCAGGAAAGAATCCCTCTCCATACCGGGCGTTCCATTTCCGCGCGATTTCCCGCATCAGTTCAACGTGCTGCACCTGGTCTTCGCCTACGGGGACGATATCCGCCTTGTAGAGCAGCACGTCCGCCGCCTGCAGCACGGGATAATTCAATAAGCCGGCGAGCACGCTTTCCTGCCGCCGTGCCTTATCCTTAAATTGGGTCATGCGCTCGAGCTCACCGATCGGCGTCACGCTCGTAAAAACCCAGGCGAGTTCCATGTGCTCGGGCACGTGGGACTGCACAAAGAGCACACACCGCTCGGGATCGATCCCGGCTGCCATCAAACCGATTGCCATCTCGAGTGTGCGCGCTTCGAGTTTCTCCACCTCGTAGGATTGGGTGATCGCATGGTAGTCCACGATACAGATGAAGCACTCGTGCTCTTGCTGCATCGCCACCCAGTTCTGGACTGCGCCGAGATAGTTACCGAGGTGTAGCTCGCCAGACGGCTGAATTCCCGAAAAGACACGTGCCATGCCGCTCAACCTAGGGGGACAAAAGAGGGGTCGCAAGGTGCACGAGAAGCGTCGATTGCTGCGAACCGCGGTCTACGCCGCCCAACGTGCTGCAGACCTGATTGCGGACGCAGCACGACCGAACCCGTCGACATGGGATGTCAAGGGAGCGAGCGATTTCGCGACCCAGATTGACCGCGACGCGGAACAACGGATTGCCGAGGCCGTGTTGCGGGAATATCCTGACGCAACCGTGCTCGGCGAAGAACTCACACCCGATGGCATCCATCGCGGACTGGTTTGGGTCGTGGACCCGTTGGACGGAACCACGAATTTCCTGCACGGGTATCCGGCGTTCGGGGTCAGCGTCGCCGCCGTGCTTGATGGAGCCCCGGCAGTGGGCGTGGTGATCGATGTGGCGCGCGGCCTCACGTATCAAGCGAGTGCAGGGGGCGGCGCATGGTGTGGGGATCAACCGCTGCGGGTGTCGCAGATCCATGACCCGGCCTTCGCGCTCGTCGGTACCGGGTTCCCGTTCAAGCGCATCGATCTGCTGCCGCAATACCTTCGACAATTCGACACCATCCTCCGATCCACCAGTGGCATCCGACGAGCCGGTTCAGCGGCACTCGATCTCGTGTATGTGGCCGCCGGCATATTCGACGGGTTCTGGGAACTCTCGCTCGCTCCATGGGACGTCGCGGCCGGCACCCTGATTGCGCGCGAGGCCGGCGCCGTGGTCACCGACCTGGCGGGCGACGAAGACGTGATACGACAGGGCCCAATCGTGGCCGGGAACCCGGCCATGCACCGCTGGCTGCTCGACCGGTTAACGGACTGACGGTGACCGGACTCATCGAGTGTGTCCCGAATTTCAGCGAAGGCAGGCGTGACGACGTCATCGAAACCTTGCGGGAGGAGATCGTTTCGACACGAGGCGCGTCCCTGTTGAATATTCATGCCGATCGGTCACATCACCGATCGGTCTTCACGTTCGTGGGCGAGGCGGAGGCAGTCGGGGACGCCGCGTTTCGTGCCGTTCGCGCTGCGAGCCGCCTGATTGACCTCCGGCACCATCACGGTGAACATCCCCGGATTGGCGCCGCGGACGTGGTCCCATTCGTGCCGCTCCGCGACGCGACGCTCGCGGATTGCGCTGCCGTGGCGAGGCAGGTCGGCCGGCGAATTGGTGACGAACTCGACATCCCCGTGTTCTTCTACGGTCCGGGCTTCGGGGACGCCACGCGCGATCTCCCCGCCATCAGGCGCGGCGGACTCGCCGGGCTGCGCGATCGCATGGAGCGGGACGCGGCCACGTGTCGACCGGATGTCGGACCGCGACAGCTCCATCCCACCGCGGGCGCCACGGCTGTGGGCGCGCGCGGTGTCCTCGTTGCCTTCAACGTGTTCCTCGAGTGCGACTCCGCAGAGCCCGCTACGCGCATTGCGCGCGCCATTCGCACCAGCGGCGGGGGGCTCCCGGCCGTGCGAGCGCTCGGTTTCTTGGTGGCGGGGCGCGGTCAGGTCTCGATGAACCTCCTGGACATCGACACGACTACTCCCTTGATCGCGCTGGAAGCCGTGCGGCTTCACGCCGAGCGGCTGGGAATCGAGGTCTCGGGAAGCGAGTTCGTGGGAATGGTTCCTGAGCGAGCGCTCCCAGCGGACCCGCGACGCACGCTGTTGTTGAAGCACGACGTGGCGGACCGAATCCTCGAACCCCGGATGCGGGAGTTGGAAGAGCGGGAACAGGAGTGAGGATATAGGAGTTCGGGATGAAGAACCGGGAGGCCACCAGACAACGCTTGCTACACGATACCGTGTTGAACCCGCAAAAGCTGAGTAGCGCACCCCTACAAACCCCTGGCTCCTGGCTCCTATCTCCTAGGCAACCGTTGGCGCCGATGCCTGCGTCAGCACTCGCGGTCCGTCTTGTTCGATGACGACGGTATGCTCGAAATGTGCGGAGAGGGACCCATCCGCCGTCACAATCGTCCACTTGTCATCGAGCGTCCTGATCGCCGGCCCACCCATGTTGACCATTGGCTCGATGGCGAGGGTCATACCGGCCTTCAGTCGTGGCCCGCGGTCCGGCTCCCCAAAGTTCGGAACCTGCGGTTCCTCATGGAAACTCGACCCGATGCCGTGGCCGACGAGATCACGCACCACACTGAAGTCGGCACCCTCAGCGACTTCCTGAATAGCCTGACCAATGTGGCCGACACGGTTCCCGGCCCGGGCCGCTTCAATGCCGGCAGCGAGAGACGCCTGGGTCACGCGAAGGAGGCGCGCCACCTCGTCCGACACGGTTCCAACAGGGATGGTGGTGGCCGAATCCGCGTGCAGCCCTTCGAACAGCACGCCGCAGTCCACCGACAGAATGTCTCCTTCGCGAAGCACGCGCTTTGAGGACGGAATGCCGTGTACAATCTCATTATTGATCGAGGTGCAGAGCGACTTCGGAAAGTCGTACAGGCCTTTGAACGACGGCCTCGCGCCGGGATGGCTGCGGATGAACTGTTCCGCCACCCGGTCCAGCTCCTCTGTAGTGATCCCCGGGACCACGCGATTGGCGATCACGTCGAGCGTGGCCGCCAGTATGCGCCCTGCCTCGGCCATCGTCTCGATCTCGCGCGCCGACTTGATGGTGATCACGCGTCGATCGCCTCGAGAACGCGCCGCGCGACGGTGCCGACCGAGCCAATCCCGGAGATTTCCTGTAGGATCCCCCGCTCCCGGTAGAATTCCACCAAGGGCCCAGTTTCGTCGGCGTACACCTCCAGGCGCTTGCGAATGGCCTCGGGTGTATCGTCGCTCCGTCCCAACTCCCCCGCCCGACCGAGCATGCGCTTGACAAGCTCCTCCTGCTCGACGTCAAACAAGATCACGGTCTCTACGCGCGCTCCGCGAGCCTGGAGCAGGCGATCTACCGCCTTGGCCTGTGCGACGGTTCTCGGAAACCCATCCATGATGATCCCGTTCGCGGCCCGGCGCGATCCAAGCACTTCTTCAATCAGTCCGATGACGATGTCGTCCGGAACCAACAGCCCCTGCGTCATGTACGCTTCCGCCTTGATTCCCAGCGGCGTCCGCTTCTTGACCGCGCCACGGAGCAAGTCGCCGGTCGCCACTTGCGGAACACCCATACGTTTCGCGAGACGGGCGCCCTGCGTTCCCTTCCCCGAACCGGGCGCTCCAAGCAGAATCACATACATACAGACTCGGAACTGTCGCCGGTGACCGGCGACGTGCCCGCCTCCTACATGTATCGGCGCCGGCCGCGAAACTTGACGCGGCCATGCTTCATAAAGTCATCGTAGTGACGCAGCTGGGCATGTTGTTGAATCTGGACCCACGTATCCAGCGCAACACCGACGATGATGAGCAGCGCCGTCCCGCCGAAGAAGAACGGGACGTTGAACGCGTCGAAGACAAAGAACGGCAAGAGGGCGACGAGGGTGAGAAAGATGGAACCGGGCAGCGTCACACGGGAAAGCACGTCATCGATATAGTCAGCGGTTGCCGCGCCAGGCTTCACGCCTGGGACAAATCCGCCCTGTTTCTTCAGGTTCTCGGCAATATCGATTGGGTTGAAGATGATCGACGTGTAGAAGTACGTGAAGAAGATGATCAGCAGCGCGTAGCTCACGTAGTACACCGTGGTCCCGGGACGGAACGCCTCGGACATCGCGCTCAGGAACGGCAGGTTGCTGAACGTGGCGATCGTGCCCGGCACGATGATCAGCGATTGCGCAAAGATGATCGGCATCACCCCGGCCGAGTTCAAGCGAATCGGAATGAAGGTCTTTTGTCCCTCGCGAATGCGGCCCCGCCCCATCACCTTCCGCGGGATCTGAATCGGTATACGGCGAGCGGCAACGGTGACCGCGATCACGCCACACACGACGCCGATCATCATGAGACCGAGCACTATCAGCTTGGGGATGTTGATGACGCCGGTCTGCACGAAGTCCAGCGTGCGGAACAGTCCCGGCCACATGCCTTCCATAATGGAAAAGAAGATGAGCAGGCTCATCCCGTTCCCGATGCCGCGCTCCGTGATCTGTTCCCCCAGCCACATGACAAACACCGCGCCGGTGGTCAGGGTGAGCACGGTGAGCAACCTGAACCCAAACCCCGGGTTGATTACCGCAGCCTGACCTTCCGCGAAGATCGCGAACCCGTACGCTTGTCCGAGCGAGAGCAGCACGGTGAGATACCGGGTCCACTGGGTGATCTTTTTCCGGCCCTCTTCTTCTTTCTGGAGCTTGTCGACCGTCGGGAACACGGCTCCCGCCAACTGAAACATGATGGACGCCGAGATGTACGGCATAATGCCAAGCGCCAAGACGGTCGCGCGCGAAAGTCCCCCACCGACAAACATGTCGTACACACCAAACAGGGTCTGCGCCCCCTGGTTTTGTACGAAGTCCGCGAGCACTTGGACGTTGACGCCGGGTGTTGCGATGTGGGCTCCCGCACGATAAATGGCGAGAACCATGAGAGTGAAGAGGATCTTTTCTTTGAGTTCGGGAACTGCAAAGAGGTTGGGAATGCGCGGACCGGTCATGCGTTAGTCCTCGAAACGTCCGCCGGCCTTTTCGATCTTTTCCCGGGCCGGAGCGGACGCGCTACACCCTTTGATGACATACGGACGCGTGACATCACCGGTTGCGAGGATCTTGATTGGGCGATCCACGCGGCCAACGACCCCCGACTCGAGGAGACCTTCGGGCGTCACTTCCTCGCCCGTCAGCCGCGTCAAGTCACGGAGATTGACTACCTGATAGACCGTGCGATACGGATTCGTGAATCCCCGCTTGGGCACGCGCCGGTTGAGCGGCATCTGGCCGCCCTCGAATCCAGGCCGGACGTTCCCGCTGGTACGGGCCCGTTGTCCCTTGTGCCCGCGTCCGGACGTTTTCCCCAAACCGGAGCCCGGGCCTCGTCCCTTGCGTTTGGGGTCGCGGTGCGCCCCTTTGGGCGCGGGCAAGTTGTGCAACCCTAACCTCTCCTTGTCTTCCATTACGACTCCTCGCCGATCACACGAACGAGATGGTGCACCTTCCGAAGCATTCCCCGCGTCGAGGCATTGTCCGGCACCGACGCTTCCGCCTGGTGGTGTCTGAGCCCGAGGGCAGCAAGCGTGCGGCGAACGCGACCGGGCGACCCGACTCCCGACTTGAACTGACGGATCCGCAGCCGCGTGCCGTGATCGCTGCTGACGGCGCGTTTTGTCGCCGTCCGTTTCTTGGTGGTCTTTTTCTTCGCGGCCTTCTTGGCCGTCACCTTCTTCTTGGAACTAGCCACGTTGCACTTCTCGCTGGCGTGGTCGATAATCGATGTCCGCCGGATCCACGCCACGCTCGCGGGCGATCTGGTTCGCGGTCACCAGCGTGTAGAGCGCATTCACCGTGGCCCACACCATGTTGAGCGCGTTTGCCGACCCCAATGATTTGGTCAACACGTCAGTGATTCCGGCGCATTCCATCACGGCCCGCACCGGCCCTCCCGCGATCACGCCGGTTCCCGTGGAGGCCGACTTCAGCAACACCTTTCCGGCGCCGTGTACGCCCACGATTTCATGCGGAATGGTCGTTCCCTCGCGCGGAATCGGTTTCATGTTCCGCTTGGCCGCCTCGACGGCCTTTCGCACCGCCTCCGCGACTTCGTTGGCCTTCCCCAATCCGACACCGACGCTTCCGTTACCGTCGCCAGCCGCGACCAGCGCGTTGAAGGAGAACCGGCGCCCACCCTTCACCACCTTGGCGACTCGGTTGATGCTGATCACGTTCTCGACCAGGTCGCTCTCGCGTTCTCGACGCTCGCGACGAGGCTGTCGCCCCTGTTGTTGTGCCATCCCCTAAAACTCCAATCCGCCCTCTCGGGCGCCGTCCGCGACTGCCTTGACCCGGCCGTGATATCGATAGCCGGCGCGGTCGAACACGACCGACCGAACACCGTGCGAGCCCGCCCGCTTGGCGAGTAATTGCCCCACGGCACGAGCGGCTCCCACCTTCCCCGGCTTGTCACGCTCGAGGTCCTTCGAGAGATCGCTCGCGCCGACCAACGTCCGCCCGTGCTCGTCGTCAACCAACTGCGCGTAGATATGTTTGAGCGAGCGGAACACGACCAAGCGCGGGCGTTCGGCGGTGCCATGTATCTTGCGCCGTACGCGCATGTGACGCCGATACCGACGCTGCGACCGTGTGCGTGGTCTATGGATGCTCCTCATGCCTTGGCTCCCGTCTTCCCGGCTTTCCGCCGGACGTGCTCTCCCACATACCTGATGCCCTTGCCTTTGTACGGCTCCGGCGGCCGCACCCCGCGGAGTTCGGCCGCTACCTGGCCGACGCGCTCTTTGTCGGCGCCCTCGACCTGGACGATGGTATTGCCGTCAACGGAGATCTTCACCCCTTTGGGCGCTTGGTATTCCACGGGATGCGAAAGTCCAACGACCAACCGCACACCTGACGGAATCTCCTCCGCCTTGTATCCGACTCCCTGCAGCTCGAGACGTTTGGTAAACCCCGTGGTCACGCCCTCCACCATGTTGTTGATCAGGGTGCGCGTGAGCCCGTGGAGCTCGCGGTGCACCTTCGCATCGGACGGTCTCGTGACCGTCAGCGTGTCGCCGTCTAATTGGATCTTCATGTCCGGGTGCAACGTGCGATCGAGCTGGCCTCGTGGCCCCTTGACCGAGACACGCGAACCCTCCACCTGCACGGTCGCTCCCTTGGGCACCGAAATGGGTCTCTTCCCAACACGTGACATATCTGCCTCCTACCAGATTTCCGCCACCAACTCACCGCCCAGGCGGGCGCGGCGGGCATCGCGGTCACTCATCAGTCCCCGGGGTGTCGAGAGGATCGCCATGCCGAGTCCGTTCTTCACGCGGGGAATGTCACGGACCTTGACGTATCGGCGCAGACCTGGTTTGGAGACGCGTCGCAACTCCCGGATCACGGGCGCGTTCTCGTAATACTTGAGGTAGATCCGCAGCAGTCCGTGTCGCCCATCGTCGATCACCCGATAGTCCTGAATGTACTGGTTGTCACGGAGCAGTTTCGCGAGACTTGTCTTGAACGTCGAGACCGGTACGTCGACCTTCCGATGGCCCGCCTGACAGGCGTTTCGGATGCGTGTCAGCATATCGGCGACTGGGTCAGTCATGCTCATAGGCTGAGGCCCGAACCTTTCACCAGCTGGCCTTGCGCACTCCGGGAATCTCCCCCCGAAGCGCTAGTTCTCGAAAACAGATGCGGCACATACCGAATTTCCGGAGAAAGCCGCGCGCGCGTCCGCAGCGCTGGCACCGACTGTAACGTCGAACCTCGAATCGCGAACCGCGCTTGGCTTTCTCGACGAGAGATTTCTTTGCCATGACGTGTTCCTCTAGCCGATTTGGACCGGTGTCTTGTCGCGAAACGGCATGCCCAGCTCGCGGAGCAGCGACAAGCTGACGTCATCTCGTTCCGCACTCGTGACGAACGTGATGTCCATCCCGTGAATCTTCTCAACCTTGTCGTAGTCGATTTCGGGAAAGATCATTTGCTCCTTGATCCCCAGCGAATAATTGCCGCGGCCGTCGAACGCCGACGTCGAGAAGCCGCGAAAGTCCCGGACGCGCGGCACCGCGATGCTGATGAATCGATCCAGAAACTCCCACATCTTCACGCCTCGCAGCGTGACGGACGCCCCGACGGGCATACCGGCGCGCAAGGAGAAGTTCGAGATCGCCTTCTTGGCTCGCGTCACCACGGCGCGTTGCCCCGTGACCGCTCCCAGCTCTTCGAGCGTTGCGTCGAGGAGCTTGGGATTCTTGGGCGCCTCTCCCAACCCCACGTTCAGCACGATCTTGAGGAGCCGCGGCATCTGGTGTTCGTTCTCAAACTCGAACTCACGCTTCAGTTTGGGTCGGACCACGTTGACGTAGTGATGCCAGAGCCGGGGCGGCGGGGCCGTTGGGGCCGGGGCCTGCGTTGCCGTCGTTTCGGTGGCCGCCATTGCTTACCGCCTCCTCGGAATCGGCTGATCCGATTTCACGCTCAATCGCTCCACGCTGCCGTCTTTGTCTTTCTTTCGCCGAACGCGAGTGGGCTCGCCCGACTTCGGGTCGAGCAACATCACGTTCGACGCGTGGATCGGCGCCGGGAACTTGATGATGCCCCCTTCCGCTGCCGCCGTCGCACGCTTGTGTTTCGTGACGGTATTGACGCCCTCCACCACCACCCGATTCGACTTGGGCAGGACGCGCAGTACCGTTCCCTCGGTGCCCGCATCCTCGCCGGTCATGACCCGAACCGTGTCGCCTTTCGTAATCTGCATCTTGGTCCGCGGTACCGGCCCGTGACGCTCGCGCCGCTTCCCTTTTCGATGAACGAGTCGTCTCATTACAGCACCTCCGGCGCGAGCGATACAATCTTCATGAAGCGCTTCTCCCGCAATTCGCGCCCTACCGGGCCGAAGATGCGCGTCGCCCGTGGTTCGCCGGCGTCGGTGATCAGGACCGCGGCGTTCTCATCGAACCGGATGTAACTGCCGTCCTTGCGCCGGGTCTCCTTCGCGGTCCGGACGACGACCGCCTTCGCCACTTCGCCCTTCTTGACCTGACCCGTTGGCAAGGCGTCTTTGATGGTGACCACGACGATATCGCCGAGCCCCGCGTATCGACGACGGCTTCCGCCCAGCACGCGGATGACCAGTGCCTTTCGCGCGCCGGAATTATCCGCAATCTTGAGAATCGATTCCTGCTGGACCACGACCGCCTCCTCTACTGGGCGCGAACGAGAATCTCTGCCACGCGCCACCGCTTGGTCTTCGACAAGGGACGCGTTTCGACGATGCGGACGGTGTCGCCGGTCTTGGCACCGTGCTCGTCATGGGCTGAGACCCGCGAGGTTCGCGTGATTTGCTTTCCGTACAGCGGATGAGGAAACTGTCGTGAGAGCGACACCACCACCGTTTTCGCCATCTTATCGCTCACCACGGTTCCAACGCGGACTTTGCGCCGCGGACGAGCGTCAGCTTTCTCGCTCATGCTTCGTTCCTCTCCCGCAGAATCGTGACAATCCGAGCGACATTGCGCCGGAGTGTTCGGAACTGCAGTGGGTTGTCGATCGCCTCCGTCGCCGACCGAAAGCGCAAACGAAATTGTGCTTCCCGGAGACGAGCTAATTCTTCCTTCAGCTCGGCCGTCTCCAGTTCACGAATCTGGGAAGGATCCAGCGCCTTGGTTTCCGCATCCTTCAATGCCATCGCTTAGATCTCCTCACGCACGACAAATCGCGATTTGATTCCCAGCTTGGCGGCGGCGAGCCCCAGCGCCTTCTCTGCCAGGTCGTGCGCGATGCCTTCCACTTCGAACATGACGCGGCCGGGCTTGACCACCGCAACCCAATACTCCGGATTGCCCTTCCCCTTCCCCATCCGGGTCTCGGCGGGCTTTTTCGTCAGGGGCTTATCCGGGAAGATCCGAATCCAAATCTTGCCGCCGCGCTTCATGGTCCGGACAATCGCGACCCGGGCGGCTTCGATCTGGCGGTTGCTCACCCAGCCCGCACCCACCGCCATCAGGCCGTACTGGCCAAACGCCACGGTGTTCCCGCGGGACGCCTTGCCGCGGTTCCGGCCCTTCATCTGCTTGCGGTACTTCACACGTTTCGGCGCTAGCATCGATCAGGCTCCCGTACTGTATGTCCGGCCGCGGGACTCCTCGACCACATCGCCGGTGAAAATCCACACTTTCACTCCGATGACTCCGGTCTTGGTCTTTGCCGTCGTCGTGGCGTAATCGACGTTGGCCCGCAGGGTATGGAGCGGCACGCGGCCCTCATGAAAACTCTGCGAGCGGGCGATCTCTCCGCCGCCCAACCGACCGGCGCATCGCACCTTGATCCCCTTTGCGCCCATGCGCATCGCGCTCTGAACCGCGCGCTTCATTGCACGCCGAAATGAAATCCGCGCCTTGAGCTGATGCGCGACGTTGTCCGCCACGAGTTGCGCCTCGAGTTCCGGCCGCTTGATCTCCTCCACGTTGACCCCCACATCCTTCGACGTGAGCTGCGCCAGCTCGTCACGAAGCTTGTCGACTTCGGCCCCGCGCTTACCGATGACCACGCCCGGACGGCCCGTGAAGATCGTAACCGTTACCTTGCCCGGCTTGCGCTCGACGTGAATATCCGAAATCGCGGCGTGCGACAGCCGGCTTCGCAAATACTTCCGAATCAGCTCGTCTTCCCGTAGGAGCTGGGGAAATTCCTTCCCGGCGTACCAGCGCGAACGCCACGGCTTGATGATGCCGAGACGAAATCCATAGGGATGCGTCTTTTGGCCCACTAGTCACTCTCCTTCACCGCCACCTCGATCTCGACGTGGCTGGTTCGCTTACGAATCGGAGCCGAACGACCCATTGCCGCCGCGCGAAAACGCCAGAGTGTCGCGCCTTCGTTGACGATGGCATGGCTGACATACAGGCGATCGACATCAAACGCGGCGTCGTCGCGCAGCGCGTCCTGCTCGGCGTTCGCCACCGCCGAGCGAAGTACCTTCTCGATCTGCTTGGCGGCGCGCTTCTTCGAGAACTTGAGCAGCGCGTACGCCTCGTTCACATCCTTGCCGCGGATCGTATCGATCACCAGTCGCATTTTGCGTGACGACTGGCGGACATGACGTTGAATCGCTCGTGGTGCCATACGCTATTCGCCTACCGAGGTCCGACTTTTTTATCAGCTGCCATTTTCCCGCTGTGTCCACGGAACAAACGGGTCGGCGCAAACTCTCCCAACCGGTGCCCGACCATGTTCTCCGTGACGTACACGGGGATGAATTTGTTGCCGTTATGCACGGCGATCGTGTGCCCGACGAATTCCGGCGTGATCGTCGATGCCCGCGACCACGTTTTGAACACCCGTTTCTCATTCCGCGCGTTCAGCCCCTGAATCTTCTTGAGCAGCGACGCTTCGACATAGGGACCCTTCTTCACGCTTCTGGTCATCTGACTCTCGTCCTTTACTTCGTGGCCTTGCCGCGTTTGCGACCGCGTACGATCAACTTGCTGCTCGCCTTCTTCTTGCGGCGCGTCTTCGTGCCTTCGGGTCGGCCCCACGGCGTGACCGGAGGCCGGCCGCCTGCGGCACGTCCTTCCCCACCGCCGAGTGGGTGATCCACGGGATTCATCGCGACGCCGCGCACCTTGGGCCGGCGTCCGCGCCACCGTGTCTTCCCTGCTTTGCCGGCGCTCGCCAACTCGTGCTCCGCGTTCCCGACCTGGCCAACGGTCGCGCTGCATTCGCCGCGCACCATCCGCACTTCGCCACTGCGAAGTCGAAGCGCCACGTAATGGCCTTCCTTCGCCATGACCTGCGCGCCAGTCCCGGCAGACCGACAGATCTGCCCGCCTTTTCCTTCTTTCAGCTCGACACAGTGCACCGTCGTACCCAGGGGAATCTCTCCCAGTGGTATTGCATTGCCCGTACGGATATCGCTTCCCGGGCCCGACACGACGGTGTCGCCCACCTGCAGCCCCCGCGGATGCAGGATGTAGCGCTTGTCGCCGTCAGCGTAATGCAGGAGGGCGATATGCGCGCTTCGGTTTGGATCGTACTCGATCGCGGCGACCTTCGCCGTTACGCCGAACTTGCGGCGTTTGAAATCGATGCGGCGGAACCGGCGCTTGTGGCCGCCGCCGCGGTGGCGCGACGTCACGTGACCGTGATGATTGCGGCCACCAGTCTTCTTGAGTGGTTCAACGAGCGACTTCTCCGGCGTGTCCCGCGTGACCTCCTCGAATGTCGTCACGGAACGGAACCGCGTTCCCGGAGTCATCGGACGGAATTTGCGAATCGGCATCGACCTAACCCTCGAAGATCTCGATCGAGTCACCCTCGCGGAGTTCCACGAAGGCTTTCTTCCATTTCGGACGGCGACCGGTGGTCCGGCCGAGCGAGCGTTGCCGAGACCGTTGTACCGCCGTGCGAACCTTCTTGACCCGCACCCCAAACAGGTGCTCGATCGCCGCGCGGATCTCCGGCTTGGTGGCGTGCAGCTCGGTCTCGAACGTGTACTCCTTACGCGCCCCGTACGCCGCTGACGAT
Organism: Gemmatimonadales bacterium; assembly: GCA_041599395.1. GTDB lineage: Bacteria > Gemmatimonadota > Gemmatimonadetes > Gemmatimonadales > GWC2-71-9 > JBFHWR01. Next base: position 14,024 of record JBFHWR010000041.1, read on the forward strand.
TTCTCCGTCACGACCGGTCGCACAATGGTGCGGTAGTGGTCTGCCATCAGCCGCTTCCCTTCTTCTTGGTGACCTTCTTCTTGGCCGCTTTCTTCACGGTCGTCTTCTTCTTGGTCGCGGACTTCTTGGCCGTCGCCCGCTTGGGCGGCTTCTTGGACGCTTTCCTGGTCGCCTTCTTCTTGGTGGCCGTCTTCTTCCGCGTCGCTTTCGCTTCGAGCACGCGCCCGCCGATGGCCTCTTCCTCGATGACGACGGCGTCGGCCCAGAGCACGTCGTACGCCATCGCGTCACCGTACGGCATGACATGCACCCGCTTGAGATTCCGGCTCGAGAGGAACACTTCGCGCCGAGGCACCGCGGTTAAGAAGAGCACGTTTTGCCCCGAGAGCTTCAACGCCTCGATCAGCTTGACCATCTCACTGGTCTTGGGCTCCTCGAACGACAACGCCTCGATCACGTGCACGGCGCCGTCGGCCGCCCGCGCGTTGAACGCGGATTGTCGTGCCAGGCGCCGTACCTTTCGCGGAACGTCGGTTCGATACGAGCGGGGCTTGGGACCAAACGCAATACCGCCGCCGGCCCAATGCGGCGCCCGAATTGTCCCCTGCCGCGCCCGCCCCGTGCCCTTTTGGCGCCATGGCTTTCGACTACCGCCGGCAACCTCCGCGCGCGTCTTGGTGGAATGCGACCCTTGCCGCTGGTTGTTCAGAAACGCGCGCACGGCGTGATACATCGCGGTCTCGTGCACGGTACCATCGAACTCCTCGGGAAGCGCATACCGGCCCTTCCGCTTGGCCGCGGCCGTGTAATGATGCGCCTCAAGCATAGCGGCTCTTCCCTCCGTGCTTTCTGAGCACAATGATGCCCCTGGGCGGTCCCGGAACGGCGCCTCGCACGAATAGCAAGTTCTGCTCGGGGTCGACCTTCACCACCGAGAGGCCGACCTCCGTGTGTTGCGCGGCACCCGTCTGGCCGGGAAGGCGCCTTCCCTTGATGACCCGCGAGGGATCGGTGCCGGGGCCGATGCTGCCCGGCCGCCGATACCTGGTGTTTCCGTGCGATGCCTTGCCGCCCTTATGGCCGTACCGTTTGACGACACCCTGGAATCCCTTCCCCTTGGTCGTGCCCGTTGCCTTGACGCGGTCTCCGGCTTCGAAAATCGCAACCGTCACGCTGTCGCCCGGCTTCGGGTCGGCGCCTTCCGGGATCGGAAAACTCCGCAACACGGCCGGAACCGTCTCGAGGCCGGCCACCGTGACGTGCCCAGCCGCCGGCTTCGTGCTCCGTTTTGGCTTGCGCGCGCCGAACCCCAACTGCACCGACCGACCGTCGCCGGAACCAGCATGCACCTGCACAACCGGACACGGACCAGCTTCGATCACCGTGACAGGCGTGACGGTGCCGTCATCCTGATACAAACGGGTCATCCCCAGCTTCCGACCGATAATCGCGTTCACTGCTAACTCACCTTGATCTCGACGTCGACGCCCGCAGGCAGGTCGAGCTTTGTCAACGCGTCCACCGTCTGCGGACGCGAATCCAGGATTTCGATGAGCCGCTTGTGCGTCTTGAGTTCAAACTGCTCGCGACTCTTCTTGTCGACGTGCGGGCTGCGCAGCACCGTCCAGCGCTGCGTTTTCGTGGGCAGCGGGATCGGCCCCGAAATCTTCGCGCCACTCTTCTCGACGGTGCGTACGATGTCCGCCGCCGCTTGATCAAGCACCATATGATCGTACGCCTTCAATCGGATTCGGATTTGCTCGGTCATGGCGCGCCCCTCTTCGTCGGCAGGCGACGGTTATTCGATAATTTTAGTGACGACGCCGGCCCCCACCGTGCGCCCGCCCTCGCGAATCGCAAACCTGAGCCCCTCCTCCATCGCAATCGGCGCAATCAGCGTGATCGTCATCGTCGTGTTGTCCCCCGGCATCACCATCTCCACCCCCTCCGGCAAC